>QWQF01000130.1 GCA_003669125.1 Planctomycetota bacterium | reverse complement strand
GAGTTTGCAGCGGGGCCTGCATACTGTCGCCACGCGAGCGGCCGATGGCTGCTGGCGTTCCTTCACTCCGAAAGGGCTGACGCATGCGCCGTGATCTTCTGAGCCGAACTCATCTTGTCTCGATCGTCGTCGTCATCGCGATGACCTGGGCGTGGCAGGACTCCGCTCCCTCGCTCGCTCAAGAGAAGAAAAAGGAAGTCATCCCGCACGCTCAGGACAAGCCGCCCAATGAGCCGCGCGATCCGCAGACGGCCGCCAAGATGATGACCGTGCCCGAAGGATTTTCGGTTGAGGTCGTCGCCGCCGAACCGGACATCGTCAATCCCGTCGCGATGACGATCGATGAGCGCGGACGATTCTGGATCACCGAGTCCCTTGAGTACCCGCGCAAGTCCGCCGGGCCGGGAAAGGATCGCGTGAAGATCCTCGAAGACACCGACGGCGACGGGAAGTGCGACAAGTTCACCGTCTTCCTCGACGGGCTCAACATCCCCAGCGGGATCGCCGTCGGACATGGCGGCGTGTGGATCGCGAACTCGCCGGACATCTTGTTCGTGCCGGACGCCGATCGAGACGGCAAGCCCGACGGCCCGGCACAAGTGGTCGTCACCGGCTTCGGCCGCACGGACACTCACGAACTGCCGAACTCGCTGACCTGGGGACCGGACGGCTGGCTGTACGGGCTGAACGGCGTCTTCAATTACTCGCAGGTGAAGTATTCGGAGGCGAACCCGAACTTCAAGGCCGACCACAAAGGCTGGCCGATCACCTGCGCGATGTTCCGCATTCATCCGCGGACGCGCGAGTTCCAAGTCTTTGCCGAGGGGACCAGCAATCCGTGGGGGATCGCCTTCAATGACGAGGGCGAAGCCTTCATCAGCGCGTGCGTGATCGATCATTTGTGGCACATCGTCGAGACCGGCTACTACCACCGGCAGGGAGGGCCGTATCCGCCGTTCACATGGAAGATCGAGAGCATCGTCAAGCACAAGCATCAGAAGGCGGCTTACTGCGGCATCCACTACTTCGACAGCGACGCCTATCCGGAGAAGTACCGCGGCAAGCTCTACATGGGCAACATTCACGGCGGCTGCATCAACGTGGACAAGTTGCAGCGCGACGGCAGCACGTACTTCGCGACCGGCGAGCCGGATTTCCTGACGGCCAACGACGCCTGGTTCATGCCCGTGGTGCAGAAGACCGGCCCGGACGGCTGCCTCTACATTTTGGATTGGTACGACCGCTACCACTGCTACCAAGACGCCAACCGAGACCCCGCCGGCATCGACCGCCTCAAAGGCCGACTCTACCGCGTCAGATACCGTAGCCGAGTTGCTCCGCAACTCGGATCCGAGTCACGGAGTGACTCGGCTACGAAGAGTCGCGTCTATCCCCAAATGGATCTCGCGAAAGAGACCGACGAGCAACTCATCGAACGGCTCGGAGCGAACAACGATTTCATCCGCTGGACAGCCACGCGGCTGTTGCAGGAACGATCTGCAAAAACGTCCGTCGCCAGCTTGAGCACGATAGCCGTTGACGAGGCGAAGCCACTCTCTATTCGACTCCATGCCTTGTGGGCAATCGCCGGCATGAAGCCAGCGTTTCGGATGTTGTCGCCGGAGTTTGTCACTCTCACCGACAAGCTCCTCAAACAATCAACCGGTGTCCTTCGCTCATGGGCTATCAGATTGCGATTCGTCGAACAAGGAATTTTTGTCCCGGGCGACGATAGCCGGTTGGTGGACTTTGCGAGAGACCCGTCTGCTGACGTACGACTCCAGAGTATAATTGCAACATCTCGGCCATCATGCGCTGATAGGGCTTCGGTTCTTTTGGCTGTTCTCCGCTCCTCCGGCGACGACCGATTACTTGCTCGAATTGTTTGGCAGAACTTGCATCCGTTTCTGGACAGCGACCTCGAATTGAGTCGCTTCTTGTTTGCGCTCGGTTCTGGGAACTCTCTCAAATCCAAACCCGTCGCCGACCTCATGCCGCGCGTCGCCGACCGCATCCTCGGCAGACAAAAATTTGATGCGCAGCCGATTGGAAAACTGTTTGCGTTGCTGCGGGACGATCATCCGCAAGTCGGGCGGCAAGTGCTGGAGGTCATCTCGGCCAAGGTGCAGTCGGGCGAGTTGAAAGGGGAAAAACTCGATCAACTCAAAGCCGCAATGGCCGAACCGCTGACGCCGCTGTTGGCCGACGGAGCCAGTCATCCGCTCGGTGGCGACGCCGCGCTGCTGGCGGTCTCGTGGGGTGATCCGCGAGGGCTTCCTCAAGTCCGCAAGACATTTGCGACTCGCGGATTGCCTCCAGAGCTGCGATTGAAGGCTCTTCATGCACTGATTTCGGCCAAAGATGAGGACTTGTTAGAAATTCTTGAAAACGTGCTCGATGAATTCGAACCAGAAGGCAACAAAACTGGCAGTCATGGAACGCAATCCAAGAAAGATGGACGGCAATACGAAACAAATGAGCGTCGATATGCCGTATCAACTAGCCAAGTCCGTCTAACATCAGACGACTTTTGTCTATCAGACTGCCAAGTCTTCATAATAGAAGGAAAAAGTTGTCTGAAAGAGCACGAAGTTTGTCTGTCAGAGCACCAAGTTTGTCTGAATGAGCACAAAGTCTTAATGTCAGATAGCCAACTCTGCCTGTTGGAGAATGGCAATGTCGCGGTGGCCGAGCAGAAGAATGCTCTGGCACTTGAGCACAAGGCTCAAATCTTGGCCGCTCTTGGGAAATTGGACGACCCCCGTGTCGCCGACATCGTCCTGGCTCGATACGCGAAGCTGCAGCCGGAACTTCAGCCGGCGGCCATCGAACTGCTGACTCAGCGGGCGAGTTGGGCCAAGCAACTGCTGACGCAAGTTGGCGAAAAGAAGATCGCGGCGACCGCCATCAACGTGAATCAAGCCCGCCGCATCCAGGCTCTCAAGGACGCCGAGCTGTCCGCCTTGCTGAGCCGCCATTGGGGCCAAGTCCGCGACACGCGCAGCCCCGACCGCGAGAAAGTCGTCGCCGAAATGAAGTCGCTGATCCGCCAACAGCCGGGCGATCCGTTCGCGGGAGAAAAAGTCTTCAAACGAGTCTGCGCCGCGTGCCACAAAATCTACGCCGAAGGCCCGGACATCGGCCCCGACATCACCTCGAACGGCCGCAATGATTTCAACCAACTCCTCTCAAACGTGTTCGATCCCAGCCTGGTCATCGGAGCCGGCTATCGCGTCTGCACCGTCGTGAACAAAGCCGGCCGAGTGCAAAGCGGCCTGCTCGTCGAAGACAGCCCGCAACGAGTCGTCCTCAAACCCGCCGCCGTCGCCGCGAAGTCCGCCACCACAACCACGCCGGATGCTCCCGTGACAGTCGCCGTCGGCAAACTGGAAATCATCCCGCGCGATGACATCGACGAATTCAAAATCAACGAACTCTCACTAATGCCCGAGGGATTGGAGAAACAACTCACTCCGCAAGAGATCACGGACCTGTTCGCCTTCCTGACGCTCGACAAGCATCCGAGAGAGCAATCTGCGAGGCGTCTGCCGGGATTGGATTGAAGGCAGGTCTCACGCAGAGACGCAAAACTCGCAGAGATGACAACTCGAATTTTCTCTGCGAGCGTCACGCCTCTGCGTGAAATTCCGACTCCGTAAAACTCGCATTCCCAAGGCGAATGGGATCATTGCTCAAACAAACCGAGTCATTGCGTTTCGTTCTTCGCAACAAGAAGAACCCAAAAACAATGAGCGCGGGCGTGTAAACCTGAAACCCGTGCCAGGCCTTGGCTGAACCACGCGGTCGCGGCGATGCCGAGCAGCCAATAAGCCAAGCCGAAATGGGTGAGCGACGGTCTCGGAGCACGATGTCTGTCGCGAGAATGGCCTCTGCACCACCAGGATTGAGTCGTAGATACCGACGTACAAATTCAGAATCGCCATCCCCAACAGCATCCGCCAGCACGACGCGCCAGCGAGTGGTTCAATCAGAATCACTCGCTGGCGCGTCGTGCTCATTCACGGCAGAATCAGCATCGCGTCGCCGTAGCTGAAGAAGCGATAGCGTTCGCGGATCGCCTCGGCATAAGCCGCTTGAACTCGTTCGAGTCCGGCGAGTGCCGAGACCAACACGAACAGCGTCGAACGGGGCAAATGAAAATTCGTCAGCAAGGCATCGACGCAGCGGAACCGATACGGCGGCCGAATGAAGATCGAAGTCGCACCACGCCACGGTTTCAGATCGCCGTCGGCAGACGCCGTTTCGAGTGTTCGAACCGATGTTGTGCCAACAGCGACCACTCGACCACCTCGTTCGCGAGCGGCCTGAATCGTCCGCACGGCAGCCTCGTCAATCTCGCACCATTCGGAGTGCATTGAGTGGCCACTGAGCGTTGTCGTCGAGATCGGCCGGAACGTTCCCAGACCGACATGCAGCGTCACACGAGCGATGTCGATGCCGCGCTCTTGGACCTTCGCGAGCAGTGATTCTGTGAGGTGCAATCCCGCTGTCGGAGCAGCGACCGAACCGGGATGGCTCGCGTAGGTGGTTTGATACCGTTGTCGATCGTTGTCGTTCGCGATCTTGCGATGCATGTACGGCGGCAGCGGCATCGTCCCGAACTGCTGGAGCAGTTCGACAACATCGCCCACCGGTTCCGCACGCATTCGCCAAACACCGTCCTCCTCGCGGTCAATCAAAGTCAGTTGCAACGACTCGAGCGGATTCGCCGAAGGTTGCCCGAGCGGGATTAGCACCACACTTTCACCCGGCTTTAAATACCCGCGAGTTTGGCCAATCAGCCGCCAGTCGTTGTTCTCCGCTTGTCCGAGATACAGCCCTTCCCACTTGCCGCCAGTCTTGGTTCGCTGGCCGATCAACCGGGCCGGAAGGACTTGCGTGTCATTGAGGACCAAGCAATCGCCCGGAAGCAGCAAGTCCGCCAAGTCGCGAATGCCACGATGCTGGATCGCTCCGGTATTTCGGTCGAGCACCAATAGTCGCGAAGCATCTCGCTGCGGTAACGGCTCTTTGGCGATCAATCCTTCCGGCAACTCGTAGTCGTACAACGAGACATCGTCAAAGGGGTCGATCTCGTCCGACGAAGAAGACGGTGGCGGGGAAATGGACTCGCTCGACATGCCGTTTTGCTCGTATGGTCTGGGACGAAATCACTCAGCGGTTTGGTGACAGGTCAAAGGACGCTTCATGGCGGACGGGATCGTATTGGCTGCGAACGACTCCGGCGAACGACCGTCGATTCGAGTCGCCTTCTGCATCACCGACCTCGACGTCGGCGGGGCCGAGCGAATGTTCGTCGAGTTGGTGACTCGGCTCGACCGCCACCACTGGGAACCGCGAGTCTTCTGCCTGTCCGGTCCCGGAGCACTCGCGGAACGGCTTCAAGCGAGTGGCATTCCCGTGACCTGTTTCGGCGCGAAGAGCGTTCGCAATCTGGGAGTGAGCTGGCGGCTCGCGGCGGAGTTAAAGAAGTTTCGGCCAGCGCTGATTCAGAGCTTCTTGTTTCACGCGAACCTCGTCGGCCGACTCGCCGCGTGGTGGGCCGGAGTGCCTCGCGTCGTTTGCGGAATTCGTGTGGCCGAGAGTCGCAGTCGTGTCCCACTTTGGTTGGATCGGCTGACTCAAGGCTTCGTCGATCACAACGTCTGCGTCAGCCGTGCGGTGGCTGAGTTCTCAATTCGCAACGCGCGACTGAAGGCTTCCAAGGTCAGCGTGATTGCAAATGGCGTCGATTCGCAACGCTTTGCGACCGCAACGGCGGTGGATCGCGCCAGCTTGGGACTGACCGCCGCTCCGTTGGTGTTGTTTGTCGGTCGACTCGATCCGCAGAAGGCTCCATTTGTGTTGCTCGAAGCATTCGAGCAACTCATCGCACGACACGCCGACTGGCAACTGCTGTTTGTCGGTGAAGGGCCGCTGCGATCGTCGATGACCGAATGGGCTGTCAAACACAGACTCAATTCGAGTGTCCATTTCGCCGGTTGGAGACCCGACGTTCCGGAGTTATTGAAGGCTGCGGACGTCTTGGTGCTGCCGTCGTTGTGGGAGGGGATGCCCAACATCGTGTTGGAGTCGATGGCAGCGGGGCTACCGGTAGTGGTGAGCCGCGTCGAGGGGACGGAGGAGCTGATCCGCGATGGCGAATCAGGTCTGCTTGCGACACCCGGTTCGGCGGAGGAATTGGAGCGACAGATCGAGAAGGTTTTGATCGACCGCGAGTTTTCGACAAAGCTCTCGACGGCAGCACAACAGGCTGTTTTCAAAGGCTTTACACTCGATGCAATGATCTGCTCCTACGAGCAACTCTACCTCCGGTTGCTTGAAAACGACGCACGGTTCCCGTCGTAACAATGCTTCTGAAAATTTCTTTCAAATCGCCAATCGAATGGCGTGATTGGACCTGCGTCGAGAGTGACCTCACGAAGTGGTCTCACGCGGGAAAAGTTTCTTGACGATTCGATCTCCGATCAGGATATTGGGGTCATGTGGTTGTTTGTGGGGAAGAGTGGTGACTAATGGCCCTCACCGGCACGTATGAACGGACTGTCGATGACAAAGGCCGGATCGCCGTCCCGAAGCAGCTTCGGGAAGCTTTCACCTCACGCACTGCCACTGAAAAAAACAACACAGCCGAGCAAGGAACGATCCACCTCTTTGTGGGACCTGGAAACGATCAAGCTCTGGTGCTGTACGCCCCGGAGGACTTCGACAAGTTGGCTCAACGGATGGATGCCAGTTCTTCCACGCGAGCCGATGTCCTGAAATACGAACGGTTCTTTTTTTCACGAGCGGAGAAAGTCGAGTTGGATGGTCAGGGACGCATTCGCATCCCGGAACGGTTGGCGGCCTTCGCCAAACTGCAACGGGATGTGATGCTGCTGGGAGTGCGAGACCACGCGGAAATCTGGGACAAGGCGCTCTGGACGGAGTTCGATCAACAGCACTCCGCCCGGTTCGATGAGCTGTCCTTGGCCGCTTTCGCTCGTGGTTGATCCAGCAACACGGCTGATGGGATCACGCCAGTCCTGAGGACCACCAGATCGGCAATCTCACCGATTCAAGGAAGCAACTCCGCTGGCTAGCCGGGCTGCGGAAATGGGGATCACGGATGATCGCCCCGGTGCGAAGCGGGAGTGTCAGTGCGTCGATACTCTCCACGAAAACGCCTGGCCGACAGGAAGTCGGACCAGGCGTTTTTCGTTTTGTGGCTTGTGGAATTTGCTCTTCTCACGTTTTACGAAATCAACGTACAACCCCGCCCACTTGGCGGAGTGAGGCTGCGGTGAAGTGGCCTTGCCGAGCAAATCTGCCTCCCATCCTCGCCGGGATTCTCCGGCCAAATCCTCATTCTCGAAAACTCCCTTGGCTGCGATTCACATCCCGGTTCTGTTGCGGGAAACACTGGAAGCCCTCGATCTGCATTCGGGGCTGACGGTCGTTGATGGCACAGTCGGCGGAGGTGGGCACAGCCGAAAAATCCTCGAACGCATTCAGCCTGATGGAATCCTGATTGGTCTCGATCGTGACCCGCTGATGTTGCAGCACACAGCCACGGTCGTGACCGGCGAACGGAGTCACCTGTGCCACGCCAGCTATCGCGATCTGCCGAAAGTACTGCGCGAGCTGCAGTTCGAAGCGGCCGATCGCATTTTGGTGGACCTCGGCCTGTCGTCGGATCAATTAGCGGATCGCGAGCGGGGGTTTGGATTCAGTACGTCGGGTCCGTTGGACATGCGGTTCGACGTCTCGCAGGGCGAGTCAGCAGCGGAGTTGCTTTCTCACGCGACCTCCGAGCAACTCGCGACGATCTTTCACGAGTTTGGCGAAGAGCGATTCAGCCGGCCGATTGCCGAGCAAATCGTGACGCAGCGTCGCGGCTCACCGATTCGCACAGCGTCCGATTTGGTCGCGGCAATCGATTCAGCCTTGCCGGCCTCGATCAAGCGAGAGGCTCGCAAGGAGCCGGCGACACGCGTGTTTCAAGCTCTGCGGATCGCCGTCAATCGCGAGTTGGAGCACCTCGAACACGCACTCAAAAACAGTTTGTACGAATCACTGCGACCCGGCGGACGGCTGGTGGTGATCACGTTTCATTCGTTGGAAGACCGTTTGGTCAAGCACGCATTTCGGGATGAGACACGATGGCAATGCCTCCACAAAAAGCCGATGGCCCCCAGCCCGCAGGAAATCCGAATCAACCCGCGCTCGCGGTCGGCCAAACTCCGAGCGGCCATCAAACTCCCGCCAATCACAGTGTCAGCGTCGCCGAAATGATGCGAGCCACAAACCCGACCCCCACGGGAAATCCCATGTCGAACCCGACCCCCAATTCGAATCCGAATCTCGCCGCTCAAGCGGCAGCACAAGCAGCACAGGCTGCGATTCAAGCGTTGAAAGCCAAGGCTCAAAACGCCGAGGCCGATGACCGCGATGAACCGTCGCCGGCCGAGACCGACGAACAACTCGCGAAAGCGTGGGGCTTCTCGGGCAAGCGGCCCAAGCTCTCGCGCGAGGCAGTCGTTGGCTTGGTCGCCATCCTCGCACTGCTGGGACTGTTCGGCTACGTCGTGGCTCGGCATCTGAAAAACCGTTCTACGGTCGCCGAGAAGTCGGACAAGGTCGATTCCGAAGTCACGCCCGCCTCGACCAGTGATCTCTTCGACAAACAGCAGAGTGTCGTGAACTCGGAATTGAATGAGCTCGATAAGAACACCGCGAAACCAAAACGGCGCACGTTCGACGACGACTTCGGCATCGGTGACGGCCAAACTGATCCGGATGCCAAGGTTGTGACCAAGAAGCCCTCGCTCCCCACCAACCTCAACGACGAGTTCGGAGATTTCGCCGAGGACACCAAGACCACGAACTTGCGGACTCAACCCAAGGCAACCGCATCGGCGAACGACATGCCGGATTTCGGAGACATTGATCCGCCCACGAAATCCGCCCGTGTGCCGGCGACGTTGAACCTCGGCATCGAAACGGATTCTGAATCTGACGATTCCGCGCTGACGAAGACCACCGAACCGATCCGCCTCAAGCAACCCGTGCAGCCAACCGCTCCGGCCAACGATGAATTCGAGGAACCGGTGCGCGTCGGTACCACCAACCGCCCGCAACCGAAGGACGACTTCGAGCCTGTCCCACAGAGATCTCAACGGTCAACGCGAGTCGCGCAGAAGGACATGTTCGCGGAGGCGACGGGGTTCGATGACCCGAACGCTCAGACCTCGCCGACCACGAACTTACCGCCCGCTCGCCCAGCGACCACTGCCCAGAAAACAACACGACATCCGTTGCTTCGCGAGGGGGAGTATCTCGTTGAGGAAGGGGACAACTTCTGTGCGATCAGCAAGAAGGTCTACGGCAGCGAGAAGTACTACCTCGCGCTGGCCGAGCACAATCGCAGCCGCATCGCCGACCCGTGCCGAATGCGTCCAGGCTTGATCATCGCCGCTCCAGCGAAAGAGGTGCTCGAACAACAACACGCGGCATTGATCCCCAAGCCGAAGTCCGCTGTCGAAGCCAAGGAAGAAAAACCACACGCGACGAAGAAAGTCTCGGCCGCGCCGCTGCCATCCGGAATCTTTTACGACGACCAAGGAGCACCGTGGTTTCGCGTCGGCAAAGGTGACACTCTCTCTGGAATCGCGCAAGCTCATCTAGGCCGCGCGTCCCGTGCGATCCAAATCGCCAACCGCAATCAGGAGCGTTTACCCGACCCGAACAATCTGCGTCCCGGCCAAGAACTGCGTTTGCCGAACGATGCCAGCCAGGTTCGGGTCGTCGATGCCGATAAGACCCCCCGCTAGCCGCCGCGTGTGATAGGTTTCGGTGTGAGAACGGGCAGCCAGCCTGTTTGATGACAGAGCCGATTCCCCTGAGAGGCACAGGCCCGCTGCCGTGCCGACAAAGCACGCCATGTATTTTCGGTTCGGCGCGGCCATTGTCCTGGTCGTCGTGATTAGCGTGATCGGGGTGGCTTTGGAAAAACAATGCCTGTCGTACCGTCGCGCGATCTCGCGGCAGCGCTACCGCATGGACGTGCTGGTCGAGCAATACGCACAGATGCGGCTCCAAGCTCAGCGATTGGGCGCTCCAGCGCGCACGATCAAGTCGCTCGAAGACCACGGGGGCGACATGAAGAAGCCGCCGCGATCCGCTCAGGCCGGACCGAGCTCTCCGTTGGCGATTCCGCGCACCACTCTGTCGCTGCCGCACCTGAAAGACATTTCTGCCAGATAGATCCACTCGACGCAACCAGGCATTCATGACTTCGCCACATCAACCAACCAGAACCTCAAACGAGACGCTCGCGTGGCGAACGCGATTTCTCGTCGTTCTGATTTGTGGATTCTGGATGGTCTTGGGTGGCCGACTCGTGCAGTTGCAGTGGTTCAGCCGCCAGACATTCGCGGCGCAAGTCGAAGATCAAAGCATCTCGTGGGAGGAAATCGCGGCTCGGCCGGGAGACATTCTCGACCGCGAAGGGCGAGTGCTCGCGACGTCGATTGCGGCGAAGAGTTTCTTCGTCGTTCCGAGCCAACTCACGCGACAACCCAAGCAGTGGGAGTTGGTGCAAGCGATCGCCGAAGCGGTCGGGCAAGACGCCGATCAATTGCAGGCTCGGATCGCGACGCACGGCAAGAGACACTTCTTGTGGGTCAGTCGGCGAATCACCGACGACGACGTGATCGCCAAGCTGTACGCCCTCGAATCGCCAAAGAAGGGCCCGCAACTCTTCGGGTTCCGCGATGAGTTCTTGCGGCAATACCCGCAGGGACATTTCGCAGCGCATGTGCTCGGCGGGCGAGACTTGGATGGCGTCGGACGGGGCGGCATCGAGCAAACGATGAACGCGAAGCTGGCCGGGAAGCCGGGATTTCGGCGGCTGATGCTCGATTCGCGGCTACGGGTGATCGAAGTCCAGACCGACCTCAATCGACCACCGCAGCACGGACAAAGCGTGACGCTGACGCTCGACACGATCATTCAGATGCACGTCGAAGAAGAACTCGACCGCGCGATGGAAAAGTGGCGAGCCAAGCACGCGGCGGCGATCGTGCTCGATCCAAAAACCGGCGAAGTGCTGGCGATGGCGTCGCGGCCGACGTACGACCCGAACGATCTGACGCACGTCAGCATCGAGGCTTGGAAGAATCAGGCAATCGCCGCGATTTGGGAACCGGGATCGACCTTCAAACCGATGATCGTCGGCTGGGGACTGGAGCACGGCTTCATCCGCCGCGACGAATCGTTTCATTGCGAGAACGGCCTGTACCGCATGGGCCGCCGCGAACTGCACGATCACCACAAGTACGGAATGCTCAGCCTGACCGATGTGCTGGTGAAGTCGAGCAACATCGGCATGGCCAAGATCGGACAGCGTTTGGGCAACAAAGAATTGTTTCAGGCAGCGGTCACGTTCGGCTTCGGCCGCCGCACCGGCATCGAACTGCCCGGCGAGCTTTCCGGAATGTTGGCGCCGCTGAAAAAGTGGACGTCGTACTCGACCGGCTCGATTCCGATGGGCCAAGAGATCGCCGTGACGCCGATTCAATTGCTGACTGCTCATGGGGCGCTCGCGAACGGCGGCATGCTCATCAGTCCGCACTTGGTCCGAGGCGGTCGCACCCAACCGCTCGGCCGCCCGTGGGCCGAGAAGCTCAATCGTGGGGAACGAACCGCCGACGCCGATTCGTTATTGCAGCAGATCGCGTTTCAGACAGGCCCCACCTCTCGGCGGGTGCGAGATTTTTCGAGTCCCAGAGTCACGGAGCCCAACGAGGACGCCGACTCTCCTATCCTGCCGCCCGAGCAACCGGATGTCGCGCCACGTCGTTCGTTGAACTCGCTGAACCCTTCGGGACTCGGAACTCAAAATGAGGACCGCACGCTCTTGGATGACCGCTTCGATCTCACGGACGATGGCCGAACCGAACACGAAATGCCCCTCGACCTGCAAAATGTCCTCCCGGAAGACCCAGAGTTTGTGGATGACACTGACAACTCGCTCGCATCACCGGTGATCTCCTCCACGATCAGCGCCGAAGTGTCGCGCTGGCTGGTGGAATCCCCGATGACGGAGG
>QWQF01000096.1 GCA_003669125.1 Planctomycetota bacterium | reverse complement strand
GTCGCGAGGCTCACTTCAAATTCGTTGGCAATTTCGCTGCTCGAAAGACCTTCGGCAACGCGGAACAAGACTTCGCGTTCGTGATCGCCAACGGACAACGTTCGTGTTTTGGGTGTTCAGCAAAAACCTCTCGGCGTTTCCTCGCAAAACACTCGTTGACCGATTCGTTTGAGCCGGGCTACGTTCCCGGCCTTTCCCAAGGGCGGCCGGTCTGAATTTCGCTCATGCGGAGGTGAGGTACGGTCATGTGGCGTTGTTTCGTGACAGACGGTTTGCGGGAGCGACTCGCGTTCGCGGTGTGTCTGTGGTTGGTTTCCTGCTCAGGACTGCCGAGCCTTCGCGCACAAACTTCGTCGGTCGTTTCAGGGTCAGCACCGACCGAGCGGTTACTGTTGTTGCAGAACGGCAAAGTGGTCAAAGGAGTCATTCGGCAAAGCGCGGCGGGATACGTCGTCAACGTCACGGGTGGTCAGCTCGTGTTGCCGTTTGATCAAGTCCGTTTGGAGGCGGCCGACCTCGAGGACGTTTACCGGCAACAGCGAGACACGTTGCCGGATCACACCGCCGCGGCGCACATCGAGTTGGCGCGGTGGTGCCACAGCAACGGCTTGCCGGATCAGGCTCGCAAAGAATTGCGAGAAGCTCTGCGGCGCGAACCGGACTCCACCGTCGCAAAGAACATGCTGCAACGGATCAATGATCAACTCCTCACGACCAAAGACGTCCCCGCTGTCACGCAACGCAGCGGTCAGTTCTCGATGCTGGGAGACGCTAAACCCGGTATCGCTTCGGAAACACTGGGAGGATTACCGCGTGAAGCTGCGGCCGACTTCGTGTCCAAGGTGCAGCCGCTATTAGTCAATCGCTGTGCGACGGCCGGATGTCACGGCCCGGGATCGCGAAACTCCTTCGAACTGCTGAGAGCCAAGCTCGGTAAAGCGCCGCCGAAGGTTTACTCCGAACGGAATCTCGCCGCTGTGCTGGAACGCCTCGATCTCGAAAGGCCGTTGAGCAGCCCGCTGCTCGTGAAAGTTCGAGGCGAAACGAAATCGCTCGGCACTCGGCAAGCGCACGGAGGACTCACGCCAGAACAGCAACAAACGCTGCGAGCTTGGATCGAATCGATCTCGAAAAAGCCGGAGCCGGTCGCCAAGCCCAAGGCCGAAATCGTGGCCGAGGACAGCGACTCGAAGTCGGAAGACTCAACATCCGACGTCCCCGCAAAGATCGCGAGAAACAGGCCGGACAGGCTGAGCGACGACGAATTTCTCGCGGACGAAAACCTCTTCCGCAAACTGCTGCGCGAACTGCGAGACGACACGTCCAAGTCCGACGAGATTAATCGCAGCACCAACGACGAATGAGTTTCTCGTACAGCGCAGTGCCGCGTTCCAATTGGTCCAACTCGATCCACTCGTCCCAGGTGTGAGCCTGCTTGATGCTGCCGGGTCCGAGCACCGCCATCTTTTTCAGTTCGGTCAGCATCGCCCCGTCCGTGCCGTACGAAACGGTTGTCGCTCGCGGTCGATCGGCCAGTTGTACCAGTTCTTGGATGAACTCCGATTTCGGGTCCATGTAGAGCGGCATCGCGCCGCTGCGGAACTCGAATTTCAAGCCGCATCGCTCGGCCGCTTGCCGTGCGCGATCCAATAACAACTGCGGATTCTGGCCCGGCATCGGACGGTAATAGACTGAGCAGACGCTCTGTGGCGCAGTGATGTTGAACGCATGCGTGTGGTCGTTGATGCCGATGTTCCAGCAGATCGTCGGCGGATCAAATTCGGGATGTCGCCAAGCCGGGTCCGCTTCGACTTCGTCGTGGAGCGCCTTCATTTCGACGAGAAACGGAATCATCGCCAAGTTGGCGTTCAATCCTTCTTTCGTGCTGCTGTGCGATGCTTTTCCGATCGACGTCGCGAGAAATCCAAACGTCCCTTTGTGAGCGTACACGACCTCCAGATGTGTCGGCTCGCCGATGATTCCTTTCGCGTCGCCGGCGATCATCTCGCGGAACAACACCGATCGCTTCGCGACCGATTGAGCACCGCCGTATCCGACCTCTTCGTCCGCCGTGCAGGTGATGTAAACCGGACGCTTGAGGTCCTCCGCTCGAATCCGCTCGACGGCCGCGAGAGCACATGCGACCGAGCCTTTCATGTCGCAACTCCCCCGGCCGTACAACTTGCCGTCTTTGATCGTCGGCTCGAACGGCCCGTGCTGATCGGTGAACCACGGACTGGCCGGCACGACGTCGGTGTGTCCGAAGTACGCCATCCCGCCGGTCCCTGGTCCCAGTTTGGCAACGACACTCGCCTTGCGAACGCCGAGCTTGTCGTCGTACTCCAGTCGCTCTACCTCGAAACCACGCTGCTTCAAGAACCGTTCGACGTGATCGGTGATCGGCACGTTGGACTTCGAGCTGACGGAATCGAAGCGAATCAGTTCGTTGAGATGCTGAATGGCGTCCATGAGGGTTTTCTCCGAGATGCGGTGCGGCTTCCGTTACAGCTTCAGAACATCGACCATGCCGTAGAGCCCCGGCTTTTGTTGGGCGACGAACTTCGCGGCGGCGAGGGCTCCGTAAGCGTAGCTGTCGCGGGTGTGACTGCGGACGGTCAGGTCGATGGTTTCGCCCATCAGGCCGAAGATGATGGTGTGCTCGCCGACGTTGTCGCCGGTACGGAGCGCGTGATAGCCGATCTCGTTGTGAGGTCGCAGTCCCGGCCGACCACTGCGGCCGTGAACGTGATCGGTCTGTCCCATTTCTTCGGCGACGATCCGTCCGAACGCGAGGGCAGTGCCGCTCGGAGCATCCTCTTTGAAGCGGTGATGCCGTTCGATGACTTCGACATCGGCCCCTTCCGGGTTGTCCTTGAGGACTCGCGCCGCGTCGCGCACGAGCTTCATCAGTAGGTTGACCGCGACGCTCATGCTGGGTGACCACACGAGCGGAATTTGCTCGGCGGCTTTTTGAACGGCGGCTTTCTGAGCGTCGTTGAATCCGGTCGTGGCGACGACCAGCGGCAGCTTGCGAGCGACGCACATCGGCAGCAGATGCTCGGTCGCTTCGGGCACTGAGAAGTCGATCACGACATCGACCGGCGAAGACAGTTCAGACGCGATCAAAATCCCCGTTTTTCCGCAGCCAGCGACCTCGCCCGCATCTTCGCCCAGACGCGGGCACTTCGGCGAATCGAGCGCGGCGGCCAGTTGCAATTCGGGGTCGTTGTGGACGCAGGCGACCAAGCGTTGTCCCATGCGACCTGCTGCACCGTGGATCGCCACTCGTAGTTGACTCATGAAGTTCGTCCCTCAGAAAAGTGTTCGTAACACGGCAGAGCGTATCGGTGCTCGCACCGACTCGGAAGCGTTCCACACGCGAACCCGAAGCGTCAGCGAGGGCGAATGGCGAGACGGCGTGATCGGCGACCATGCGTTTTGGAGCGCTCGCCCTCGCTGACGCTTCGGGTTAGTGTGTCGGCCAACTTTCAAGTCCGTTCGCTTCACTCCGTTGCTCACGAGGAATTCGCGATGATTGCGCCGACTTGTCGCACCATTGTTGGCTTGGCGATTGTCCTGTTGTCGCACGCGCCGGCACTTTTCGCCGCCGACGCGCCGCGGCCGAACATCGTGCTGATCTTTGCCGACGACCTCGGCTACTCGGATCTTGGCTGCTTCGGAGCGAAGGACATTCACACGCCGAACATCAACCGGCTTGCGGTGGAGGGAACGCGATTCACCAGCTTCTACGTTTCGCAGCCGGTCTGCACCGCCTCACGAGCGTCACTGATGACCGGTTGCTACGCCAATCGAGTCGGCCTGGCCGGAGCACTCAATCACACCAGCAAGGCCGGCATCCACGCCGACGAAGTTCTGCTGCCGGAGTTGCTGCAACAGCGCGGCTACGCGACGGCGATCTTCGGAAAATGGCATCTCGGACATCGGCCGGAGTTCTCGCCGCTGCGGCACGGATTCGGCGAGTTCTTCGGCATTCCGTACTCGAACGACAACGGCCCGTTGCATCCGGTGGTGAAGACGATTCCCTCGTTGCCGCTGATCGACGGCGACAAGACGGACGAACTCGATCCCGATCAATCGCAGTTCACGCGCCGACTGACGCAACGAGCGTGTCAGTTTCTCGCCGCGAACAAAGACAGACCCTTCTTTTTGTACGTCCCGCATGTCATGCCGCATGTACCGATCTTCGCTTCGGAGAGATTCAAAGGCCGTTCGGCGCGCGGCTTGTACGGAGACGTCGTCGAGGAGTTGGATTGGTCCGTCGGTGAAATTGACGCGGCGTTGAACCGGCTCGGACTGGCGGAGAAAACGCTCGTCATCTTCGCATCCGACAACGGCCCGTTTCTTTCCTACGGCGAACATGCCGGCCGCGCGACTCCGTTACGCGAAGGCAAACTGACCACGTTCGAGGGCGGAGTGAGAACGCCTTGCCTCATGCGGTGGCCGAGGAAAATCCGCCCGGGTCGCATTTGCGACGAGCCAGTCGCCTCGATCGACCTGCTGCCGACGATTGCCAAGCTCGTCCGTGCGCCGTTGCCGAAGCACCCGATTGACGGACTCGACGTCTGGCCGATCCTCTCCGGTCAATCGAACGCGCGCACGCCACATGAGTCGCTGCTGTTCTTTTCCGGCGACGAACTGCAAGCGATCCGCAGCGGCGATTGGAAGTTGCATTTCGCTCACGACTACCTGACCGTCGCCGGCCCGCCCGGCCAAGCCGGCAAGCCGGCCAACTTCGAGAAGATGCAGCCGAAGTCGATCGAAGAATCCGGCATTCGCGGCATCGCCAGCCGACACGGCTACGAAGTCCGTCGGATCGAACAATCGCTGTTCAACCTCAAAGACGATCTCGGCGAATCATGCAACGTTGCTGACAAGAATCCCGAAGTCGTCCGCCGCCTCGAAGCGATGGCGGAGCAAGCTCGCGGGGATCTCGGCGACTCGCTCAGCAATCGCCGCGGCTCCGGAGTCCGCGTAGTTCGTTGACGAGCGTTTGATCGCTCCCCAGACTGGCATCGGTGAGATTCGATGCTTGTCTGACCGGAGTGATCATCATGCGAAAGTCGTTGCTGGGATTCTCTGTGGCCCTCGCTGCTCTGTGCTTCGCCGCCAGCTTTGCCGCTGAACTGGTCGGGCACACCGAGCCGGTGTACGACATCACGACCACGCCGGATGGCAAGTGGCTGGTGACTGGCAGCTTCGATCAGACCGTGCGGTTGTGGGACGCGAACTCGCTGCAACCGACCCGGACGATGCTCGGCCACACGGGTCTTGTGCTGGCGATTGCGGTCTCGCCCGATAGCAAGCTGATCGCGTCGGGGGGACTCGACAACACGATCCGGCTTTGGGAAATCCCGAACAACGTGCCGGTGCTGAATCTCGCCGGGCATCAAGGAGCGGTCGCTTCGGCCGCGATGACAACCGACGGAATGTTTGTCGTCAGCGGCGGAGCGGACAAGCTGTTGAAAGTGTGGACGGCAGCGGACGGCAAACCTGCTCGCGATATCCCCGGCGGCACGGCTGCGATCACGCGAGTCGATGTCCGCAAAGACAATCTGCAAGTCGCGGCGGGTGACGCGACCGGCGTCGTGCGGCTGTTCAACTTCACCGACGGGGTTGCTCAGCAAGTGCTCGGAGCGCACACCGGCGAGATCACCGGCTTGGTCTACGCTCCGAACAACGGCTTCTTTCTGACGGCCGGAGCGGACGGACTCGTCAAACGCTGGCCGGTGCAGTTCACCGCGCCGCTGAACATCGCGGGGCACGGCGACGTGATCAACGTGGTCGCTTTGCGGCCCGATGGAAACTGGATCGCGACCGGCTCGAACGACAAGACCGCGCGGCTGTGGGACCGCAACAACGGGCAGCCGATTCGCAATCTCGACGGACATCCCGAAGCGGTCACGGCGATCGCCTTCAGCCCGAATCAAGCCTGGGTACTGACCGGCTGCGCGGACAAGATTGCTCGGCTGTTCGACGCGAACAACGGGCAGGTCGTGAAAGCGTTCGCGGCTCAAGCCGGGGCGATCACGGCCGTTGCCGTGAATCCGAATCATCAAGAGATCGCTGTCGGCGACGCGACCGGCGTCGTGAAGATTTACAAAACTGCCGACGGTGCCGAAGTCCGCGCCCTCGCGCCGCACACCGGCCCGGTTAGCGGAGTCGCGTACTTGCCGAACGGAGCGAATCTCGTCACGGCGAGTCACGACAAGTCGGTCAAAGTTTGGAATGCCGCCGACGGCGTGCTGGTCCGCAAGATCGACGTGCCGGACGCGGCGACGAGCCTTGCGGTCAGCATCAACAACCTGCTGCTGGCGGTCGGAGCGAATGACAAACAAGTCCGGGTCTTCAACGTCGCTGACGGAGCCGCCGTCGCGGCGTTCGCCGGGCACACCGACAAGATCACTGGCGTAGACTTCAGCCGTGATCTTACGAAGCTCGTGTCGTCCAGTGCCGACGGCAGTGTCCGAGTTTGGGATCTGACGGCGAAGCGTTTGATGCAGTACTTCGTGCAACATGCGGGAGTTGTCAGTGGCACCGCGTTTCATCCCGACAACAAGACGATCGTTTCGGCCGGAGCCGACAAGACGATCAAGGTCGATGCCGTCTCGGTACAGTCGGTGCAGGTCGCCGACGACAAGCGATTCAACGATCTCGTGATCGCATCGAACAGCGCGTGGCACGCGACCGCTCACGAAGACGGCTCCGTGAAGTTGTGGGACAGCAACGCCGGAACTCTCATGCGCCCGTTCGCTGGTTTGACCGGCCGAGCGACCTCCGTCGCGATCAGTCCAAACGCTCAGCAAATCGCAGCGGGCGGAGCGGACAAGAGCGTTCGCGTTTGGAATCTCAACAGCGCGCAGGCGCAGGTCCGTTTCGAGACTCCGACCGAAGTCACGCGACTGACATTCAGTCCCGACAACACGAAATTGCTCGCCAGCGGAGCCGACAACGCGCTGCGAGCGTTTGACCCGACGCCGCCGAATCCGCAACCGGCCGACGCGCCGCTGCGTCCGATCGCTCAAACGCTGACCGGTCACACCGCTGGCATCGGATCGCTGGTCATCGCTCCGAACAATCGCACGGCGATTTCGGCATCGGCCGACGGCAGTGTGAAGTCGTGGGAGATCGCTGCCGCATCGTTCACCGCGAACCTCGCCGGACACGCTTCGCACATTTACGGACTGGCCTTCAGTAACGACGGCAAGCAACTAGTCTCCGCCAGCAACGACAAGACCGTCCGTTTGTGGGACGTCGAAAAGAAAGCCGCTGTGCGAGTCATCAGCACGCAGCAGCAACCGGTCTACGGAGTCGTCTACACGCCCGACAACAAGTCGCTGGTCATCGCTGGTGGAGACAAGACCGTCAAACTATTGAATCTCGAAAACGGAGCCGAGCTGCGGGTCTTCAAAGGCCCGGAGTTCCCGGTTTACTCGGTCGCCCTCAGCCCCGACGGTCGCACAATCGCAGCCGGAGGCGTCGGCCTCGGCCCGAACCGGCCGATCTTCATCTGGAACATCGACGCGCCCGATCCGGTCAAGAAGCTCGACGGTCACAAGGACGATGTCTACCGAGTCCGCTTCAACGTCGCCGGCAACAAACTGCTGTCGGTTGGCTACACCGGAACGGTCAACATTTGGGACATCGCCGCCGGCAAGCCGGTCTTTTCGTCAAAGCTGCCGAGCATCACCTACGGCGGCAACTACGTCGCGGCAGGTGCGCGGCTCGCCGCCACGGCCAGCGATGGAAAAACTTACTTCGTCGATCTGCCGGCCGAAGCGCGGTGATCGGGCCGACGGCTACGCGACGTCCGCTTGTCACGTCGGCTCGAATTGCCGCATCTCCGCCGATGATTGGACGCGGTTGACGTCCAGCACGGCGATCAGTTGACCTTCGCAGTCGACGATTCCGCTCAAGAATCGGACGGCAGCGTCGAACTGGGCAGCATGTCGTCCATCGCCATGCCGACGCACACGCAGCGAATATGCGGAGCATGGCTATTCAACGGCATGGATCGGCCATGCGCGAAGTCTCAGCGCAGCGCATCCAGCGCCGACAACCGCATCGCGCTCAGCGACGGAATCAACCCGCCGACAAAGCCCAGCGTCAAACTCAGCAAACAACCAACGGCCACCACTTGCGCATCAACCGTCAATCGCAGCACCACAAACTTCCCGCCCCCCTGCCCGCTGCCGACGATGCTGCTCGCCGTCCAACCGTCGGAGAGACTTCCCAGCGCGACTCCCATCAGACCGCCGATCATCGCGATCAGCACCGATTCCAGCAGGAAACAAACCAGGATCGAGCGGCGGCGATAACCGAGCAACCGCAGCACGCCGATGTCTTTGATCCGCTGGCTGATCGCCGCGAACATCGTGTTCATCACACCGAAGACGCCACCGACCGACAGGATGATCGTTACAAAAATGATCGCGTACAGAAACTGCTGGTTGAGTTGGTTGAGACTTTCGAAGTAATCGGTCTCGACGATCGCGTTGACCGACGACTTCTTGTAGTCGCTGTTGAAGTACGCTTTGACCATCTCGGCGTCCCAATGGTCGTCGGACTTCGGTTCGATCCAGGTCGGGATGGGGTTGGCTTCCTCGGTGAATTCCTTGCCAGCGGCTTTCGCCTCGGCCGCACGCTTCTGGATGTCTGCGGCTTTGGTT
Source organism: Planctomycetota bacterium (assembly GCA_003669125.1). Taxonomy (GTDB): domain Bacteria; phylum Planctomycetota; class Planctomycetia; order Planctomycetales; family Planctomycetaceae; genus SXKJ01. The sequence goes on along the minus strand of QWQF01000096.1, from coordinate 3,482 downwards.
TTGGCTTCGGCAATCTTCGCGAGTTTTTCTTCCTTGTACGCCGCTCGCTGCTCGCGCCGGAAATCTTTCGAGGCTTGCAGCACGAGCGTCGAATACGACTCGCTGCCGAACATCGGGCCGATGATCGAACGCTTGGCCCAAACTTCCGAATCGAACGTGCTCCCTTCTGACTTCAGCACGCCGACGATCACCCACACGCGGCCGTTCATCTTGAAAGTGTCGCCGGCATTCAGTCGCTTGAGCTGCGGTTTCGACATCGCCTCCGGCCGGTCCTTGCCCAACTCGCGAGCGATCCCTTCGCCGATGACCACTTCGTAAGCGTTGATCGGTTCCTTCGAGTCCCCCTGCGGCGGCAACTCGCGAGCACCCGCATCCGAGAGCCAGCTTCCATCGGGATACAGCGGCAGCCCGTGCACTTTTCCGGTCAGCGGCGAATCATCGACGCCGCGCATCTGCAAGAAGCGTCGTTCTGGCCGCCCTTTCACCGAAGCTTCGACCGGCTGATTCACGATGATGTACGTTTCGCGGCTGAGCAGCGGCTGTTGGCCGTCCTTCGCCACCGCTTCCTGAGCCTCGATGTCGCCGACGTTCGCGAAGCCGAGATTACTGAAGCCCTCGTCGGTCGAACCTTCCGCCAGCACCAGCACGTTGCGCGGCTGACCGCTCGACTGCGTCAGCACGTACATCCCTTTGACGAACGCCAGCATCACCGTCAACAACGACAGGACGAGCGTGAAGGCCAAACCAGTCAGCAACGTCGTTCGCCAACGCACCAGCAAGTTTTGGAAATTGTAGCTCAAGGGCACTTTGCTCAGGACGATGAGCACGACGATTAATCCCGCCGCCGCGCCGAATCCAATTGCCGGATTCGTAAACGCCAGCGTCAGCAGACCGGTGAAGTAGCCTCCAACCAGCAGCACCAGCAACACAACCAATGCGATGATGATTTCAAACATGAACTTCTCCGTACCGCGACTACCCCACGCGCGCAAACACTTCGGACACCTTCACGCGGCACGCGGTCCAGGAGGGAATGAAGCTTCCCAAAAACGCCGTCCCGCCGCCGACCGCCAAACCCCACCACCACGCATCCGCGGGAATCATGAACTTAGGAAAGAACGCAATCGGAAACGGAATGCCTCCCGCCAGTTGATTCACAACAAACCACGAGCCTCCTGCGCTGACGATTCCCGATACGATGCCGATCAGCAACGCCTCGCCGAGCACCAACACCATGATTTGCCCTGGTCGGAAGCCAAGCACCTTGAGCACGGCGAACTCCGTCTGCCGTTCACGCACGCTGATGCTGATCGCGTTCGCGATGACGATGGCCAGCGTCACCAAAATCGCCGGAGCCAACAGCCATCTCATGCCCCACAGCAGATCGGCGTAGGCTTCCAAGAACGTCGAAATCCCCGCCGATGCCGTTTGCACTTTCACGGCCGGCATCGCGTACTGTGGTGACGCTTCGATTTGAGCCGCGACTTGCGTGAACGACTTGGTGTCGGGCACGCGCAGCCACACGAGATTCATGGTTTTGGCGGCCATGTCGTGAGCTTTCCCGTTGTGCTTCTGCTTGTAGGAGTCGATCGCTCCCAGCAGGTAGTCGATATTCATCGCCGCACTCTGGTCGTATCGCCGTGTCGGCAAGATGCCGAGTACCTCGACCTCCAAGTCGATCTCTTTGTAGTTGAAGCTGTGAATGATGAAGCGGTCGCCGACTTTCTTCTTCAGCGTCTCCGCCCGCTGCTGTCCGAGCAGAATGCCCTGCCGATTCTTCTCCAGCTTGGCGACAGCGACTTCGAGTGACTTTCGTTCCGACGAATCGGGCGGCAACTCATCCAGCCCGTCCATCATCGTCAGCAGTTTTTTCGGTTCGAGGCAGAACGCGAAGACGATGTTCTCGAACGTCCGTTTCTTCGGATCGAGCGACCCGCCGTAAAACGTCCAGGTCATGTTGTCGGTCGGCTTGACGTGCTCCGGTTCCGTCGCGGCCCCTTCTTTGAGCGACGCGGCGTAGGCGTACGGCATCATGCTTGGAATCCGCCAACGCTCGGAGACGATCGCCTTGATGTTCGCCGGCTTCTCGGTCGTCGCATTCGCCAGGAAGCCGAGGATCGACCAGACCAGCGTGACGACAAACACCAGCACCATCGTCCCCGCCGACGTCAGCAGCGAACGCAGCTTGTTGCGCCAAAGGTTTTGGTAAATGAGTCGCAGGAATTTCATGGGAGACTCCAAAGCCGCGCCGCGATCCAAAATCAATTCTCGACCTGTTCGACCAGCTTGCCCTTTTCCAGATGCAAGAGGCGATCGGCGCGAGAAGCCGCGCGCGGGTCGTGCGTGACCATCACGATCGTCTTCTTGAGCTGTGTCCGCAGTTCGCACAGTAGATTCAGAATCTCTTCCGCCGACTTCGCATCGAGATCACCGGTCGGCTCGTCGGCCACGATGATCGCCGGATCGGTCACGATCGCGCGAGCGATGCCGACTCGCTGACATTGCCCGCCGGACAACTGACCCGGCCGGTGATGCAGCCGATCCGACAGTCCGACGATGTCCAGCGCCGTTAGCACTTGTTGCTTTCGCTGAGCCGCTGACAACGGCAGTAGCAACAACGGCAATTCCACATTCGCGTAGGCCGTGAGCACCGGCAGCAAATGATAAAACTGAAACACGAAGCCAAGATTTCGAGTTCGCCAAGCCGCCAACTGGCTCTCGCTCAGGTGCGAAATTTCCGTGTCGCCGACCCACACCGATCCGGCCGTCGGCTGATCCAGTCCGGCGATGAGATTCAGCAGCGTCGTCTTGCCGGAACCGCTCGGCCCCATCAGCCCCAGGTATTCGCCGCGAGGCACCTGCAACGACAGGCCGCTGAGCACTTCGATCGACTCGCTCCCGCGCCGAAACGACTTCGACACATGATCGACCTTCACGCAGATTTCCGCAGACATCGTGATTCCTATTTGGAGTACGGCGAGCCATCACCGCTTTCATTGGCCTCAGCACGAGGTGGCGAAGGATGACGAAAAGCGGCTCCGCCGCAAAGGAAAGCGGCGATGAATCGCCGCACTCCAAAATCAGTCGGCCGGCTTCTCATCGCGGTAGAACCAGACGGTCACGCGCATCTCCGGTTTGAGGAACACGCCCTCTTCGTCCGCTGGCACGCGGACCTTCACTCGCACCGGGACCGCCCCCTTGGAACGATCCGCGATCGGCATCAGGCGATGGACGTAGGCGTCGTAGCTGCGGTCCTTGAACGCTTCCGGCTGCACTTTGCAGCGTTGGCCTTTGAAGACTTTCGAGATGTTCGACTCTTGCACCGACAAGTCGACTTCCAAGTCTGAGAGGTCGGCCATGTCGCACAGACTGAACGAGCCGTTGAAGGCGACCGGGTTGACGATGTTCCCTTCCTCGGCGTTCTTCTTCAGGATCGTGCCGCTGATCGGAGCCCTGATCGTGCAGTTGTCTAACCGCCATTG
>QWQF01000045.1 GCA_003669125.1 Planctomycetota bacterium | reverse complement strand
TCCGAGTTCGCTCACTTCCACAAATATCCCGAGCTTGCACCGATCGTCCCCGACGTCGAACCGGACGAACCGACGCCTGCTGTTCCGATGCCGGACGCGGCTGGGAATCAGTAATCCGAGAGTTCACCTCCAATTGATGGCCTGATCGCCCGTGGGTGGTCAGGCCGTTTTCGTTTGTCTGACTTCGTTGTCTGAGGAAAAACACGCCGATAGGATGCCCGCCACATTCAGAGGTCCACTTTTTTGGCTCGCAATGAAAAGGGCATCATGCAAGACACATCGCAAGGTCAGGCACCAACGGCGAACGCACAACGGTTGTTGTGGGCCGGCTTCATGGCGATTCTCGCCGCAGGCGTCGGGTTCTCAATTCGCGGTGCCATCCTGGGCCAGTGGGCCGAGAAATACGGCTTCACGATGACGGACCTTGGCCAGATCACCGGTGGTGGCCTGACGGGTGCCGGCGTCATCATCTTGGTGGGTGCGTTCATCGCCGATAGGGTCGGCTATGGCAAATTGATGGGCTTAGCATTTGTGTGTCACTTTGCGTCGGCCGTGTTGACCTTGGCGAGTGATGCCGCGTTCGCATCCGGCGGCAAAGATGCCGCGTTTCAATGTTTGTACTGGGGCATGTTCTTGTTCGCTGTCGGCAACGGCATCTGCGAGGCAGTTGTCAATCCGCTGGTAGCGACATTGTTCCCGACGAACAAGACGCACTATCTCAACATCCTGCACGCAGGTTGGCCGGGTGGCCTCATCATCGGCGGCTTGGTGACCTACTTCATGAATCCGGATGGAGCGAAACCGGTCGCTTGGCAAATTCAGATGTCGCTGTTCATGTTGCCCGTGATTTTGTACGGACTCATGGTACTCGGCCAACACTTCCCGAAGTCGGAAGCCAGCCAAGCCGGCGTGAGCTACGGCCAAATGTTCGCGCAACTCGCAGCACCGGTGATGATCGCGTTGCTCGTGATCCACGCGATGGTCGGCTACGTCGAATTGGGAACCGATTCGTGGATCGCCAAGATCACTGGCTCGATCATGGAATCGAAACAAAAAGGCTTGCTGCTGTTCGTCTACACGTCCGGCCTGATGTTCGCCTTGAGATTTTTTGCCGGTCCGATCGTGGAGAAAACTTCGCCGCTGGGATTGCTGTTCGTGAGCGGACTGCTGGGCTTCGTCGGTCTGCAACTGTTGGGTGCCGCCACGAGCGTGATGCTGTGCATCGTCGCTGCCACCGTCTATTCCTGCGGCAAGACGTTCTTGTGGCCCACAATGCTGGCGGTCGCGTCGGAACGATTCCCGAAAGGGGGAGCGATCACCATCGGAGCTATCGGTGGAATGGGGATGCTCTCCGCCGGTCTATTGGGAGGTCCAGGCCTGGGCTTCAAGCAAGACTATTACGCCTCCGGCAAGCTGAAAGACGACGCTCCGGCGATTTACGAACGCTACAAGTCCGACGAGGAAAATCACTTCTTGGCCTTCAAAGTCGTCGGTCTGGACGGCTCCAAGGTTGGCGTGCTGGATGACGGCGGCAAAGAACTGGCGCGCGCGAATGAAATCCTGAAGAAGGAAGGGAAGTCCGACAAGAACCAAGAAGGATTGGCGTCGTGGTGGTCCGGAGCGGAAAAGACCGCTGCGGAAGACAAGCCGAAAGTCGGTGCGGCTGGCTTGGAGGGTGGCCGCATGGCGTTGAAGCTCACGTCCTACGTTCCGCTGGTGATGGCCGGTTTGTATTTGCTGCTGATCCTCTATTTCAAAACTCAGGGTGGCTACAAGCAGGTGCATGTCAGCGGCGAAATCAAAACGGGTTCGGACATGGCTTGACCTCGTGTTAGTTCCTGAATGTTTTTGTTTGCAAGTGACCCGGACGGCGGAAAACCGTTCGGGTCACTTCTTGTTCCGACCAGAAAACCGTGGTGATTCGACAGCCTCAGCGACGGAACTCAATCGATGTCTCGCACAACTCGCCGACAGTTTTTGTCTCAAACAGGCTCAGTGGCTGCCGCCGCTTTCGCTGCACCGTGGGTTGTTCCCTCTTCGTGCTTCGGAGCGAACGAGCGAATCGTCACCGGCCACATCGGTGTCGGAGGGCAAGGTAGCTCGAACCTCGGAGCATTTTTGAAGCTCGCATCGCCGGCGGCGGTCTGCGATGTGGACAAGAAGCGGCTCGCGGCGGCGGTCGAGCGAGTCGAGAAGGAGACGCAGAAAACTTGCGAAGGAGTCGGCGACTACCGCAAGCTGCTCGATCGGAAAGACATCGACGTCATTGTGATTTCGACGCCGGATCACTGGCACGCGCTGACCACGATTCACGCCTGCCAGGCCGGCAAGGACGTGTACTGCGAGAAGCCGCTGAGCCTCACGATTCTCGAAGGCCGCAAGATGGTCGAGGCGGCTCGCAAGCATGAACGCATCGTGCAGACCGGCTCGCAGCAGCGATCTGATGCCCGCTTTCGGCAGGCATGCGAACTCGTTCGCAACGGCCGCATCGGCAAGCTCGAACGAGTGATGGTCGGACTACCGGGTTCCAACTTCGACGGGCCGCCGGTGCCGGACAGCGATCCGCCAGAGGAACTCGACTACGACATGTGGCTCGGCCCCGCGCCGCAGCGGCCTTACAACAAGAACCGAGTCCACTACAAGTTCCGCTTCTTCTGGGATTACTCCGGCGGACAGATGACGAACTTTGGTGCGCACCACATCGACATCGCGCAGTGGGGCTTGGGCATGGACGACTCCGGCCCGGTCTCGACCGAAGGGACCGCCAAGTTTCATCCCGAACAATGGTACGAGGTCACGCAAGCGTGCCGAGTGACTCACACCTATGCCAACGGAGTCATTCTGGTCGTCGGCCAAGGGGAGAAGGACTGCCCCGGCGGTGTGACGTTCGTCGGCAGCGAGGGGACGATCTTCGTCGATCGCGGCAAGATCAAGAGCACGCCCGAAGACATCGTCAAACAGCCGATGACCGACAGCGATGAACGACTCTACGTCAGCACGAATCACCATCAGAACTTTTTGGACTGCATCAAGAGTCGCAAGCTGCCGATCTGCGATGTCGAGATCGGCCACCGCGCCGCGACGATTTGCCATCTCGGCAACATCGCGCTGCGACTCGGCCGACGCATCCAGTGGAATCCGACCACCGAGCAAATCGTTGGCGACGACGACGCGGCGAAATGGGTCTCGCGGCCGTATCGCACGCCGTGGACACTGGGTTGAACATGACCTCTCGCTGCTATCTCGACAACGCGGCGACCAGTTGGCCGAAGCCGGAAGGCGTGTTGGCGGCGATGGATCGCTACCACCGCGAACTCGGCGTCGCCGCAGGTCGCGGTGCGACGCGAGCCGCCTCCGAAGTCGATGCGACGATCGCTCGTTGTCGATTGCGAGCCGCTCGGCTTTTCAATGCCGAGTCGTCCGATCGGATCGTCTTCACATTCAACGGTACCGACAGCCTGAACGTGGCGATTCACGGAGTCCTCAAGCCCGGTGATCACGTCATCGCCTCGACACTGGAGCACAACTCGGTCCTGCGTCCGCTGAGTGAACAGCGACGACGCATCGGCATCGAGACGACATTCATCGAGCCAGAAGCCAGCGGCCGTGTCGAACCCGTGAAGTTCCGCGAGGCTTTGCGGCCGAACACGAAGTTGATCGCGCTGCTGCATGCCTCGAACGTGACGGGTGTTGTTCAACCGATCGACGATGTCGGCGCAATCGCGCGGCAAGCAGGAGCATTAATGCTGGTTGATGCCGCGCAGACGGCGGGGCATTTGCCGATCGATGTGCGGAACCGTCCCATCGACATGCTGGCCTGTCCGGGACACAAAGGGTTGCTCGGCCCGCTCGGCACGGGGTTGCTGTATCTCCGACCGGGCACCGAGCAGCACGTCGCTAGTTTCCGGCAAGGCGGGACCGGGTCGCTCAGTGAGGATGATCGACAACCCGAACGATTGCCCGACAAGTACGAATCCGGCAATCACAACGTTCCCGGATTGTTTGGTTTGGAAGCTGGACTGGAATGGTTGGAGCAACACCGCGTCACCGATTTGCACGCCCACACATTGAGGCTACGTCGCCGCTTGATCGACGCGCTCACGGACTCGAAGTCCGTGCGACTCTTCGCGGCCGATAGGCCGAACGAGTTCGTGGTCGGAGTGCTCAGCTTCGTTGTGAATGGCTTCGATCCGCAGGAGATGGCGGCGATCTTGGATCACGACTTTCAAATCCAAGTTCGAGCTGGTTTGCATTGTGCTCCCGGAGCACATCGCAGCCTCGGTACGCTGACGACGGGCGGGACAATTCGGATCAGCTTCGGAGCGACGACGGTCGTGGATGATGTCGATCAGTTGGTGGCGGCATTGCGGAGTTTCTAAAGCATGCGACTCACTGGGATCTTGAGCGTGTTCGTCGTCCTGCTGAGCATCCTCGATGTTCGCGCGGCGGATGATCGCGCGGCGTTCTTCGAGTCGAAGGTGCGACCGATTTTGGCCGCGCGCTGTCACGGCTGTCACGGAGCCAAGAAGCAAGAATCGAGCTTGCGGCTCGATACGAAACAAGGTTTTCTCAAAGGGGGCGACAACGGCTTGGTCGTCGATGCGAAGCAACCGGACCAAAGCGAACTGGTCCTGGCAATCCGCCGTGAGGGGGGACGCAAGATGCCTCCCGACAAGCCGCTGCCGGCTGAGGAAATTGACACGCTGGTTGAATGGGTTCGCCGCGGATCGTTCTGGCCCGACGAGTTGACGTTGCCGGCGAATGATTCGATCCGCGAGGCGGCCGGAAAGCACTGGGCGTTTCAGCCGCTTTCGTGGCCGACGCAGCTTACATCGGCGAATCGGACGCAAGCTGCGCCCGCCACGAGCGACTACTGGTCACGAACGCCGCTCGATCGGTTCGTTCACAGGAAATTGAACGCGGCCGGGTTGTCACCCTCACCCACCGCCGACCGGCACACGTTGCTGCGGAGGGTCTCCTTCGATTTGATCGGTCTGCCGCCGACACCGGACGAAATGGAGGAATTCCTCGCCGATGATCATCCCGATGCGTTTGAGCGAGTCGTCGATCGGTTGTTGTCCTCGCCGCATTACGGCGAGCGTTGGGGGCGGCACTGGCTGGACGTGGCTCGGTACGCGGACACGAAAGGCTACGTCTTCTTCGAGGAAAAGAAATTTCCGTGGGCGTGGACGTACCGCGATTACGTCATCCGCTCGTTCAACGACGACCTGCCGTTTGATCGCTTTGTGATCGAGCAGCTCGCGGCGGATCAATTGGAACTCGGCGACGACAAACGGCCGCTCACGGCGATGGGTTTCTTGACGCTCGGCGGACGGTTCATGAACAACCTGCATGACGTGCTCGACGACCGAATCGACGTCGTCTCGCGCGGACTGCTGGGGCTGACGGCGGCGTGTGCTCGGTGTCACGACCACAAGTTCGATCCGATTCCACAGGCCGATTACTACTCGCTGTACGGCGTGTTTCGCAGTTCGATTGAGCCGACGCTGCCACCCGAGTTCCTGCCTCCGCCGAAGACCGAGGAGTACGCAAAATTCTCAACCGAGATGAATGCTCGGCAAAAGAAGCTGATCGACTTTGTGGCCGGCAAGCATTCGGCGTTGGTGACTTCGGCTCGGACACGCGCGGCGGAGTATTTGTTGGCGGCTCAGGCCCAGATGGAGAAACCGCCGACGGACGACTTCATGCTGCTGGCCGACACGAACGACGTCAACCCGACGATGACGCTGCGCTGGCAAATCGTGCTCGAGGCCGCTCGCAAGAAGCGGCATCCGGTGTGGCAACCGTGGACCGAGTTCGCGGCGTTGCCGTCCGATCAATTCGCGCTAAAGGCCCTCGAAGTCTGCGAACGCTTGAACTCCGGCCGAGAGCCGAAAGCCGATGGCCGAAAGCCGTTAGTCCAACCCCTGAATCCGCTCGTCATCACAACCCATTGCGAGTCTCCACCGAAGTCGCTGGCCGAGGTCGCGACACGATACGGCGAACTCTTCAAACGCATTGACGCGAAATGGCAAGCCACGAAACCGACTCCGCTGTCCGGTCCGCATGAGGAAGAAATCCGCCGCGTGCTGTACGGTCCTGATGCGCCGCCCGACGTGCCGCTGGCGATGGGCTGGGGCTTCTTGTCGCTGTTCCCCGATCGGCCAACGCAGGGGGAATATCAGAAGTTGATCAAGGAACTCGAACAGTGGAGCATGACGACCGCCGGCGCACCGGCTCGCGCGATGGTCTTGGTCGATGACGCGACGCCATTCGATCCGCAGATTTTCCTGCGCGGCAATCCGAACCGGTTCGGAGCTCCTGTGCCGAGGCAATCGCTCGCGATCTCGGCCCCCGATCGCAAGCCGTTCGCGACGGGCAGCGGCCGATTGGAACTCGCGCGGTCGATTGTCGATCCACGCAATCCGCTGACCGCACGCGTGTTCGTCAATCGAGTTTGGATGCACCATTTTGGCGTCGGACTCGTGAAGACCCCCAGCGACTTTGGCCTGCGCAGCGATCCGCCGTCGCATCCGGAGTTGCTCGATTGGCTGGCGGCGAACTTCATTCAGTCCGGCTGGTCGGTGAAGTGGTTGCATCGGCAGATCGTTTTGTCGGCGACCTACCAACAGGCGAGTCCTTCAAAAACGGTACAACGAGTTTCGGCTGACGGCTCTCGGCAGTCGGCCGATCCTGACAACCGCTGGTTGTCGCAGATGAATCGACGGCGGCTCGAATGGGAATCGTTGCGCGATGCTTTGCTGGCGACTTCTGGAGAAATGAATCGTCGCGTCGGTGGCGAGTCAGTCGAATTGCTAACCGGGTTCAACCCTCGTCGGACGCTGTACGGCACGCTCGATCGGCTGGACGTTCCTAATTTGCTGACGACGTTCGACTTCCCGACTCCCGCCGCGACGAATCCGCAACGTGACTCGACGACCGTTGCTCCGCAGGCCCTCTTCCTGATGAACGGCGATCTGACGTTCGAGGTCGCCTCACGGCTGTTGCGCCGGCCGGAAGTCGTAACGGCTGCCGATTCGCCGTCGCGCGTGCGACAACTGTTTCTGATCTGCTTCCAGCGAACGCCAAACGACGCCGAGCAACAAGCCGCTCGCGAGTTTCTCAGCGACACACCGACGACCGAACGCTGGACGGCCTTCGTTCAATCGCTGCTATTGGCGAACGAGTTTGCATTCGTCGATTGAGTCACGCAGCGATGAAGTCGTGCCACTCGAAGCCGTCGGGCAACCGCGGCAGGCCAGTGAATTCCAAATGCAGGATGCGTCGATGGAGCGTCGTGCCTTCACGCGACGAAATGCTGCGATGAGCCAGCAGCGGCCGCATCGCCAAGACATCGCCACGCGATCCAAGAATTGTCCGAGCTGTTTCGTAGCTCGCGACCGGAACTTTGCCGAGCCGATGCGAACCGGGTACGACCAGCAACGGACCGTTCTCTTCCGTCATCTCATCGAGATGAATTCGCAGCGTGAGCATCGCTTCGAGCACCTCGCGGCTCGCTTCGACATGGGGCACTCCAGCTTTCAGCGTTGGCTTGCTGAAGACCGTGCTCTCACTTGAGTACGGTTTCACGGCGATCGTCAAATCTTTGTGCCACGGCAACGCCCAAGTCCGCTCCGGAGGCTTGTCGAAAAACAACACCCGCACCAAGCCGACCTCTGGGCCAAGCACTCCGCGAAGTAGTTCGAGCAATGGCGGGCGTCGCCAAATCGTTTTCACCGGCTCGAACATTCGCAGCAAATTTCGGCCGGCATACACGGTCCCGGCTTTGTCACGGATCGGACCTTCGGCTTCTTCAGCTCGATGTAGCGCGCGATCCAGTCCCGTATTCAACTCAGCAACTTCTGTGGCCGAGAAGACGCCAGGAATGATGGCAAAACCAAGATCACTGATTCCGTTTTGCCATTCGCAGGTCATCGGCGAACTCTCGATTGCGGACCAACTACGCTCCGAATTTGTCGAGCCGTCCGGCGTGAGCCAGTGCGAAACCCATGAGGTATTTCGCGGGGAATTGGCCGAGTCCGCCGCGCAGGCATTCGCGTTCGCCGAACTTGTCGCAGAGGTCCGGGCGACAGCGTTCTTCAGCGGCGAGCAGCACGGGGACCGGGTGCCAACTGTGCGATTTCATTTTGCTCGGCGTGCTGTGGTCGCCAGTGACGATCAGGACGTCGGGCTTCAGCGCGGTGATGCGCGGGATCGCGGCGTCGAGTTCTTCGATGCGACGGACCTTCTCCGCAAAATTGCCATCCTCGCCGGTCGAGTCGGTGTACTTGAAGTGGACGAAGAAGAAATCGAAGTCCTTCCACGCTTGTTCGAGCCGCGACATTTGATCGGACAGCGTCTGGCCGGCGTCGAGCACGTTCATGCTGACCAGCCGGGCGAGGCCGCGGTACATCGGATAGACGGTGATGGCTCCGGGCTTCATGCCGTACATTTCTTCAAATGTCGGGATCGGCGGCTTCTTGTCGATGCCGCGCAGCGTCAGCAGGTTGGCTTTCGGCTCGTCCTTGAGCACCTCGCGAGCTTGCCGGATGAATTCTTTGAGCAGCTCGGCCGTGCGTTGCGATCCCGCGCTGCGAGCGATCGGTTCGAGCGGCGCGACGCCGGTCTTTTGCGGATCGGTGTCCTCAACGTCGCCGCCGAGTCCTTCTCCACGCAGCACGATCACAAGGCGGTATTCCTTGACGTGCCGGACGAAGACTTCGATGCCGGGAATCTTGATGGCCTTGGCGAGCTTCGCGACGACTCGCTCCCCTTCTTCCGTGGCGATGCGACCGGCACGGCGGTCGGTGATCAAGCCACTGGCATCGACAGTACAAAAATTGCCTCGGATGGCGACGTCGTTCGGACCGAGTTCAAAGTCGATGCCGAGCGCTTCCAGCACGCCGCGCCCGATTTGGTATTCCAGCGGGTCGTAACCAAAGAGGCCGAGATGCCCCGGCCCGCTTCCCGGCGTGATGCCCGGCAGAACGGGGGTGCTCGAACCGAGTGTCCCGCGTTTGGCGAGCGCATCGAGATTCGGAGTCTTTGCGGTTTCGAGTTCCGTCAGCCCCTCCGGCGTCAGCGGCAGGCCGCCGAGTCCGTCGGCGACGAGAAGGACAATCTTCGAGCCGTTGTTCGTGTTGAGTTTCCGAGTCAGGTCTTGCAGGTCGGGCATGGTGTTTTCGCGAGTGAGTGAGTTTCGAGACGAGCGTCGCTAAGTTGCGCGGATTGTTGAGAACGCTCTTGGGGGTTGCAACCTTGCAGACGACGATCGAAGTGGTGGGCTGGATTCTCTTCGCGATCTGGGCGGGACTGTCGGGCGTGCCGACCGTGTGGATGATTGGTCGGTCGCTGAAGCGGCAATCCGACCGGTTGCCCGATCCTGCGTCTTGGCCGCGTGTGTCGGTGGTTGTGCCGGCTCGCGATGAAGGGCACAAGATCGAGGCGGGACTGAAGTCGCTGTTGGCGTCGGAGTATCCAGACTTCGAGGTCATTGCGATCGACGACCGTTCGCGTGACGAAACCGGTGCGATCATGGATCGACTGGCGGAGGGGCAATGCCGCCTGCGAGTCATCCACATCACCGACTTGCCGGAGGGTTGGCTGGGCAAGAATCACGCGTTGCAGGTTGGGGCTCGGCAGGCGACGGGCGAGTGGTTGCTCTTCTCGGATGGAGACGTCCTTCACGATCCGCTGACGCTGCGGCGAGCAGTGCGATTCGCGGTTGCTCGCGGGATTGACCATCTGCCACTGTTTCCCGACATCGAGGCGGGGGGGCTGCTCGAGGCGGCGTTCGTCGCGTGTTTCGGGTTGATCTTCGCGGCGGGAACTCAGCCGTATTTGATTCCGACTCGCTGGCCGCGGGCGTATTGTGGGGTCGGGGCGTTCAACTTAGTTCGGCGGACAGCACTGGATCGGGCGAACGGGTTTGAGCCGATCAAGCTCGACATTCTGGACGACGTGAAGCTCGGAAAAATGCTGAAGCGAACCGGTTCGCGAGGCAGCGTTCTGCGTGCGGGTGACGGACTGAGCATCCGGTGGCAATCGGGAGCCTGGGCCTGCGTCACCGGCTTGGAGAAAAACGCCTTTGCGTCGGCGAACTACTCGGTCTGGCAACTGTTGTCGATTTGCGGAGTGACGTCGGTCGTCTTCTGTGGCCCCGCCGTCGGGGCAGTCCTCGCGGGTGAGGCTCGAACGGGCTTCGTCGCGGCGGCGGTGTTGTCGCACTTTCTGTACGGTCTGAATGCCTGGCTCTTCGGGCATTCGTTCTGGCTGTTTCCGATGCTGATGCCATCGGGATTGGCGTTCGTGTTCGCGTTTCTGCGGTCCGGTTGGATCACGTTGCGGCAGGGAGGCGTGCGGTGGCGCGACACGTTTTACCCGCTGGAAGTCCTGCGGAGAGGTGTCTTTCGGTGAGTCTAAAGGACGGGCAAGAGTACCCATCCGCCGGGTCGTGACGATTGCGCCGACTCGACCTGAACGGTCGTAAGGCGGCTCGGTCTGGGAGGGCCAATCGAACCGGGCGGTTCGGTTGCAATCGAGGGGACGGGGACGTTTAATCCCGCCGCTTTCCTGGCTGGAAAGCTTCGGGCGACTGGCGGATTGATCAAACCGACGCCGGTTGATTTCCCCGAAAATCGGCTGAACAAGGAGCTGGGAAGTTCGGCCGAGTGGGTTATGGTTTGATCGTTCTCTCACGAAAGGATGCAGCCAATGAGACTTGGCTGGAATTTCATGAAGCTGACTGTACTGCTAAGCGTATTGGGGCTCTCAATTTGGACGATCGGCTGCGGCGAACCCGCATCGCCGGTCAAACCGATCTCGCCCGTGAAGGCCACTGGCGGCGAAGCCGGCTCGACCAAGGGTGGCGGAACCGACGTTCCGGCTGCTCCTGAAGGGGACGCCGGGGCCGCGAAACCGGCCGAAGACAAGCCGGCCGAAGCCGAGAAGAAAGAGGAGCCGAAGGCTGAAGAAGCCAAGAAGGAAGAAGCTGCTGCTGAGAAAAAAGAAGAGAAAAAGGAGTAGCTTGAACGGCCTTTGGGCCTCAAGCAGACGCTCACGACGCCGTGGTGAAAACTGCGGCGTTTTTCGTTGGTCAGCCGCTCATTTTCTCGTCGTACAGCCGCTCGATGTCGGCAACCGCGACGGTGATCGTCCGCGTGAAGCCGGTGTGAGCACGCTCGTACTGGACGTTGCTCGCCTTTTCTGGGTGGCGATGCACGGCGTCGGCCAGCCAGTGCATGTCGGCATCGGCCAACTTGCCGATGGCGGCGTCCCAAAAAGTCTTGGTTTCGATGACCAGCGAATCGACTCGCGGATCGAATTTATTGAAGTCGGCCATGATGGTCTTCGCGGTGCGGAAATCAGGAATCTACGGTTTGGATGGGAGCAGTATAGTCGTCCGACGAGCGGTGGGTAGCGAACCGAATTGGTCGCTCACCAGAGCGTGTAGCCGCCGTCGATGACGATCGCCGCTCCGGTCACATAGCGGGCGGCGTCACTGGCGAGGTACACCGCCAGCGGGCCGAGATCCTCCGGCTTGCCGAAGTCGCCGGCGGGGATTTGCTGCTTGAATGTGTCGATGATCGCCGGGTTTTGAGCCGCCCAGCGGACATTCGGCTCGGTCATGAATCCGCCCGGGCAAATCGAGTTGACGGTAATTCGGTGCGGTGCCCAGTCCGTCGCGAGCGCCCGCGTGAACTGGATGACGGCCGCTTTCGAGGTCTCGTAGCTGCGTCCACCGATCCCGCGATTGGCCACCATGCCAGAGATCGAGGCGATGTTGATGACTCGGCCGCCTTGCCCGCGTTTGACCATCGCCCCGCCGATCAGCTTCGTGCAGAGAAACGTGCTCGTCAGATTGATGTCCAGAATCTGCTGCCACTGTTCGAGCGTCTGATCCTCGACCGGCACGTTGATTCTCCGGCCGCCGACGTTGTTGATGAGGATGTCAAACGGCCCGAACTGGTCGAGCGCTTGCCGGCAAACTTGCTCGCACTCGTTCGGCACGCCGACATCGCCGGCCAAGATGTCCGCGGTTCGGCCGAGCTGTCGGATGTCGGCGGCGGTCTTTTCCAAACTGTCGCGGTCGCGGCCGACCAACACGACATCGGCTCCCACATCGGCAATCGCCAGCGCCATCTCGCGACCAAGTCCGCGGCTGCCGCCGGTGATGAACAGCC
>QWQF01000287.1 GCA_003669125.1 Planctomycetota bacterium | reverse complement strand
GCGCACTCGCCGATGTGCGGCAGAAAATCGGAGACTTCGAGTCCCGACTCGCCGCGTGGTCGAAACGGTTTGATCCCCGGCAGCAATGGATTCGCCGCGACCTTTCGCCGAGTCATCACCTCGCCAAAACTCTCCGGCAACGGCTGCCCCGCGAGCTTCGTCAGTTCCGGTTTCGGATCAAACAAATCGACGTGACTCGGCCCGCCGTGCATGAACAGCCAAATGACACGCTTCGCCCGCGGTTCAAAATGCGTGAGCCTCGGAGCCAACGGACTCGCCGACTCCGCCGACGATTCACCGGCCAACATCGCCGCCAGCGCGATCCCGCCCAAGCCACTGCTGGCGCGAGAAAAGAACTCGCGCCGGGTCGAGCTGTCTGCATTCCAAGTGGGCGATGAACCAGGCATGTTTCGAAACGATCCTCAGCAGGACTTCGTCAAAATCAGAGACCACTCGGAAACAGCGATTTGAAACGCAGTGATCGCTGAGGAAAACCACCGCAGAGGTCGCCGGGGAAACTCTGCGTGCTCTGCGAGAACCTCAGCGTTCTCTACGTTTCAAAAACAACCTCCTAACGACCCTCCCACAGTCTAACCGCCCCGTTGACTTTGTGGACGTCACGCATCGGGCAGGCTAGAAACCGCTGCTCCTCGGCGGCGAAGCCATTTCACCTCGGAAGGACATCTCATGCAACTCGGATTCGTCAGCGCGATCTTGCCAGAACTGTCGCTCGAAGAGGTCTGCCAAGTCGCGCAGACCAAAGGCTACGACTGTATCGAACTCTGCTGCTGGCCGGTCAGCAAGGCCGAGCGGCGGTACTCCGGCGTCACGCACGTCGACGTCAGCCACTTCGGCACCGGCGAGGCGGAACGAGTTCACGAGACCGTCGCCAAGTACGGCGTGACGATCAGCGGACTCGGCTACTACCCGAACCCGCTCAGCCCGAACCACGACGAGGCTCACACCGCCGTCGAACACATCAAGAAGGTGATCTCCGCCGCGGCGCTGCTCGGAGTGCGGCAGATGAACACGTTCATCGGCCGCGACTGGACCAAGTCGGTCGCCGACAACTGGCCCCGCATGTTGGAGACGTGGGGTCCAATCGTCCGCTTCGCCGAGCAACACGAAGTCCGCATCGGCATCGAAAACTGCCCGATGCTGTTCAGCAAAGACGAATGGCCCGGCGGCAAGAATCTCGCGACCAGCCCGGCAATCTGGCGGAAGCTGTTCGCGGAACTCGGCGGCCATAACCTCGGCCTGAACTACGATCCGTCGCACATGATCTGGCAGCACATGGACTACGTCGCTCCACTCCGTGAGTTCAAAGACCGGCTGTTCCACATCCACGCGAAAGACGTCCGCATCGACCAGCACAAGCTGAACGAAGTCGGCATCCTCGCGCATCCGTCGGAGTATCACACGCCGAAACTGCCGGGCCTCGGCGACGTCGATTGGGGCATGTTCTTCTCGGCCCTGACCGACGCCGGCTATCGCGGCCCGGTCTGCGTCGAAGTCGAAGATCGAGCCTACGAAGAATCGCTCGACTCCCGCAAAGCTTCACTGCGTCAAAGCGCGACGTACCTCCGAAACTACATCCCGCGCCACACCGCTTAAAATCAGACAGGTGAGCGGGGCGGCGTCAGCCCCCCGGTGCTTTCGGCATTCGCCCAAGAACCGGGGGGCTGACGCCGCCCCGCTCGCCAGAAAGGCAGACGATCATGCCCTACACCTACTCCGATATCTCCAAAATGATCGACCACTCGCTGCTGCAGCCGATGCTGACGGTGGCCGAACTCGAAGCCGGCTGCAAGCTCGCTCGTGACTACGATGCCGCCAGTGTCTGCATCCTGCCGTACTCCGTGAAGGGCTGTGCCGAGATCCTCGCCGGCAGCACCGTGAAGGCCAGCACGACGATCGGCTTCCCACACGGCGGCCACACGACCGCGATCAAAGTCGCCGAGGCGTTGCAGGCGTTGAAAGACGGCTGCCAGGAACTCGACATGGTCGTCAACATCAGCCAAGTGCTCAGCGAGAATTGGGACTACGTCCGACAAGAGATCCAAGAGATCACCGACGCCGCGCACTCGGCCGGGCAGAAAGTAAAAATCATCTTCGAGAACTGCTACTTGCAGGACTCGCACAAGCTGCGGCTCTGCGACATCTGTAGCGAGCTGAACTGCGACTGGGTCAAAACCTCGACCGGCTACGGCACCGGCGGCGCGACGCTCGCCGACTTGAAGCTGATGCGTGAGCACTCACCGCCGCACGTCCAAGTCAAAGCGGCGGGAGGCATCCGCACGCTGGACCAACTGCTCGAAGCCCGCCCCTTCATCACCCGCTGCGGAGCCAGCAAGACGGCCGAGATTCTGAACGAGTGCCGCCAGCGATTGGGATTATCGCCGATCACGTCGGCCACCAAGGCCGTTTCGTCATCGAGTTATTGAGTCCGACAACTTCGGCAACATGACGAATGATCAAACCGGCTTGGAATTCTGCAATGGGATTGGCACAGAATGCGGACTCTCTGGGAACTCCGGCGCTGAAATTAGTCGGCTTCCAGCTTTGGATTCATGGCCGCCAGTTTCCGGAATCCCGAGACTACTGGGATGGAAACTGGCTTAACGTGACCGCGCATTGTGGCGCGAACGGTGCGAGCGTGTGGGTATCCGGCACCATCGTAATGGTATCCGATATCGCGAAATGGACGACACAATGTGAAGCACTTTATGAGAGCGGCCAAGGCGAAGCCGTTCTTCAGCCGTGCGAGCCTAACTTGTTGGTTACCCTCCGATCTTCAGATCAGATCGGTCACATTCTCATGCGAGTCGAGATCACTCCAGACCACATGACCCAGGAACACCGGATTGATTTTGAGATTGATCAGAGCTATTTGCCATCGCTCATCACGCAGTGCCGAGCAATCGTTGCAGAGTATCCGATCCTGGGCGAGTAGTTGCCAAACGTCTTCAGAGAAGTGTGGCACGCCGAGCAGCGACTTGACGCTTGGGAAATCGCTCGATGAAACTCTCGGACCAGAGAGTTTCCATGAACAAGGCATTCGTTCGCGAATCTGATCACGACGTGCGGCACTGTCCGTTTTGCGGCTCGCTGGGGCAGGCGGTCGGGCGAGTCACGCTCGATGCGTGGCGCAGATTTGTAGGGTGGGACCAGCGCAGCGCCGGCCCACCATTTTGAAGTCGCTGGTGGGCCGGCGTCCGCTTGGGGCGGACTTGTCCCACCCTACGCCGCTGGTGAGTTTCCATGAACAAGGCATTCGTTCGCGAATCTGATCACGACGTGCGGCACTGTCCGTTTTGCGGCTCGCTGGGGCAGGCGGTCGGGCGAGTCACCCTCGATGCGTGGCTGAAGCCGGAGTCTCGCGGGCAGATCGGCGAGTCGGCGATGTTCTGCATTCAGCCGCAGTGCGAGGTCGCCTACTTCGACTCGTTCGAGCGAGTCGTGACGATCGACAAGCTGACTCGGCCGGCGTACCCGAAGTCGGCGGACGCTCCGATCTGCGGCTGCTTCGGCCTGACTTGCGACGACATCGAAGCGGACGTCGCCGACGGCAGCGTCGCTCGCACGCGAGCGGCGGTCGAACGAGCAAAGTCCCCGGACGCTCGCTGCTCGTCGATGGCCGCGAACGGGCAATCGTGCGTCGGCGAGATTCAGCGGCACTACTTCAAATGCAAAGGCGGCACATGAATGTCGCCGCGATTTCATCGGTCGCGAATGGGAAGGCAATTGGTTGTTGGTGATTGGCTATTGGCTATTGGTGATTCGCCAAGCCAAATCACAAATGACCAATAGCCAATCACCAGTCATCAATCCCCTCCTCCTCAAGCCATCTCCCAACTGTGTCCATCCCACGCGATGACCTGTTCGAGCATCTTCACCACGCCGTCCGAGAACGATTGGAAGAGGTACTCCCCTTTGTCGGCCGTCGCGTGGCGCGGGTTGCCGATGTGGCCGGGGACGGTGCGGTCTTTCGTCGTCCAGCCGCGATAGGCCGGCTCGAACGCGAAGCCGGGGCGGACCTCTTCGAGCTGCGTGACATCCTTCTTCACCAACTGCGGAGCGAGCCGCATCATCATCGATGTCTCGAATTCGCAGGCGTGGCCCATCTGCGTCTGCACCAAATCGGAGCGGCCTTCGTTGGGCTTGGCACTGTCCCAGTAGGTCGCGAACAGCAGCAGCAAGTCGTGGCGATCGCGATGCCGCTGCCGAAGTTCAAAGGTCGCTTGCCGACCGGGGATCGTGTTGCCGCCATGCCCGTTGAGAAACACGATCCGGCGGAACCCGTGCATCAGCAGGTTCTCAGCCATGTCGTTGAGCAGATCGAGATACACGCGCGGGCTGGCCGACATCGTCCCTTGAAAATCCATGTGGTGATGCGAGTTCCCCAGCCACATCAGCGGAGCGATGAGTGCTCGGTTCCCCATCGTCTCGTTGACTCGCCGCACGACTTCACCGAGCAACATGCTGTCGACAAAGATTGGCAAGTGATGCCCGTGTTGCTCAATCGCCGCGACCGGCACGACCACCGGCAGATCACGCGAGAGGTTTCCGACTTCCGGCCAGCTCAGTTCTTGCAGCAGCATTGAGAGTCCCTTTGGATTGAAAAGTTTCGAGCATTGATTTGCAGCCCCATCGTCCTGCTTGCATGATTCTGTCAGATCGCCTCGAAAGAATCATGTCTGGCGAACCGGCCGTGGGCGGCAGAGTTTCTTGTTTGGGGTTGTTTCTCACACGAAGGCACAAAGGCACGAAGAAGACAAATTGAAGCGGGGCTGGGGCGTTTGTCAGGGCTTCGTGACTTTGTGCCCTTGTGTGAGAAATGTGTTCTTCTCGCGATCAAACGAACCACGTTGACTGGGAGTAAATGATGCGAAGAATCTGGCTTGGCCTGTGTGCGGCGTCTCTGAGTTTCATGTCCTCGATCGCAACGGCTGACGAGTCTCGCCTTGTGCGGATCGCCAAACCGATCGGCGGGCACATTCATCCGGCGGCGTGCGTCAGTCCAAAGGGGATGATCGTCGTCACCTACGGCCAGATCAATCACCGCGACCTGAGAATCTCGCGATCCACCGACGGCGGACAAACCTGGACCGAACCGACACCGTTCGAGCACACGATCAAGAAGACGTACTATCCCGGCTCGTTGACGACGCTTCGCGACGGCAAGCTGATGCACGCCTGGAATCGCTGGAACGGCGAGACCAACGAACTCGAACCCCGCTCGGTGCTGTATTCGCTGTCCGCAGACGACGGCATGACGTGGAGCGAACCGAAACCGCTCCCGCGTACCGAAAATGTGATGAGTGTCATTCGGCACCCGGTTGTCGAACTCGAAGCGAACCGCTGGCTGGTGCCGCTGAGCGATCGGACGTTTCTGTTCGATCCGGCCACTGGCAAGAGCGAACCGTTCGGCGACGGCCGCTTGCACGGTTTGGTGCCGATCGTTCGCACGCCGAAAGGAACGTTCATCAGCGGTGCGGGCTTGCGCTCGACCGACGCAGGCAAGACTTGGAAAGACATCGAGAAGTTTCCGAACCTCAAGGAACAAGGTTGGCGGCACGAGATGGTCTGTCTGTCAAACGGCTGGTTGCTGGCATCAGAGATTCCCGGTCCCGGCGTCGGCGGCGAACGGATTCAGTACGTCATCTCGCGCGACGACGGGCTCACTTGGCTCGACACACTCGAGTACCACAACCCCGGCCGTCCGATCGGTGGCCGAGCCTGCCCACGCACTGTCGAGATTGACGCCAAGACGATCGGCGTCGTGTTCTACGACGTCAGCGAACAACAAGAGGGTGGGCCAGGGTTGTTCTTTCTCCGCATTCCGCTGGCAACACTTGGCGGACTGGAGAAAAAGTAGACGAGTCAATCCGTGACTCGAAGTTTCCAGTCACGGAGTGACCGGTCTGCATTTGCGACGCGCCAATTGCCGCCTTTCGCTCAGGCGTTCGTGGTGTATGATCCGGTTGAGAATCGTAAAGAACTTGCCGACGACCAAGGACCGAACCATCTTGAAACCGCATCAACATCAGACAGGTTGCTCTCGGCGCGAACTGCTTCAGATCGGTTCATCGGGGCTGCTGGGACTCGGATTGCCGTCGCTGCTGGCGGGACGAACGGAGGCTGCGGAAGCGGGATCTGCGAAGCGAACTCCGAAGTCGGTGGTGATCGTCTTTCTGACCGGAGCGCCCAGTCATCACGACACGTTCGACATGAAGCTCGATGCGCCGGCCGAGATTCGGGGCGAGTTCCAGCCGATCGCGACTTCGATCCCTGGCTATCAAATCTGCGAGCACCTGCCGCAGCTCGCCGCGCGAGCCCACAAGTACGCGGTGGTCCGGTCGCTGTCGCACAACGACAACAACCATTTGATGTCGACGCATCACGTTCTGACTGGCGAGAAGCAACCGGGCGGATTCTTCGACAAGGTGGCGTCGCGAGATGACTGGCCGTGTTATTCGGCGGCGTTGTCGTTTCTGCGACCGCGAGGCGATGGCTTGCCCAGTGGCGTGAACCTGCCGACGTTTTTGCGAGAAGGGCCGCTGACGTGGCCGGGACAGCACGCGGGGTTGCTGGGGCCAAATTACGATCCTTGGCAAATCACCGGCGATCCCAGCAAACCAGACTTCCGAGTGGACGCACTCACGCTCGCGCAGGGGATCGACGTGAATCAGCTCGGCCGTCGGCAAGTGCTGCTCGACGAAGTCAATCGGCAGCAGACGCAGCTTGGCGAGGTCGCGCAGTCGATTCGCTTGCAGAAGGACCAGCAGTTGGCGATCTCGATGCTGACTTCCAGCCGGTTGGCTCAGGCGTTCGAGCTGCATCGCGAGTCGGACGCGGTCCGCAAACGGTACGGCGAGAACACGACCGGCCAGTCGTTGCTGTTGGCTCGGCGGTTGATCGAGGCGGGCGTGCCGATCGTGCAGGCGAACATCGGCCGCGTCCAGAATTGGGACAGTCACGGCGACATCTTCCCGACGCTGAAGAACCGTCTGCTCCCACCGCTCGACCAAGGAGTCGCCGCGCTGCTGGATGATTTTGAATCGCGCGGTCTGTTGGAGAACACGCTGGTGATGATGCTCGGCGAGTTCGGCCGGACTCCCAAAATCAACAACACGCGCGGCCGAGACCATTGGGGGCCGTGCTTCTTCGGAGTCTTCGCGGGTGCGGGAGTGCGCGGCGGCCAAGTCATCGGCCGCTCGGACGACACCGGATCCTATCCGGTCACGCGCGCGTACTCGCCGAACGATGTCGGCGCGACGGTCTATCACTTGCTCGGCATTCCGCCCGAAGTCGAAGTCCGCGACCGACTCGGTCGCCCGGTTCGCCTCAATCGTGGCGACGTGATCGAGCCGCTCTTCAGCGGTGCGGAAGCC
Organism: Planctomycetota bacterium; assembly: GCA_003669125.1. Taxonomy (GTDB): domain Bacteria; phylum Planctomycetota; class Planctomycetia; order Planctomycetales; family Planctomycetaceae; genus SXKJ01. The sequence goes on along the minus strand of QWQF01000287.1, from coordinate 4,798 downwards.
TGAGGCCGCCGACATCACCACGCTTCATCGCGGCCGGCGAGTTCTTGCAGGTTGCCATGCACCACGGCCTGTGGGCAGGACCAAACGTAAAAGAACATCGCCTCGCGAATCGCTCGTTCGGCCGGATGTCCGCTGACAAAGCCGGTTCCCTTGGCTGCGGCCAGAAAACTCTGAGCCAGCCGAGTGACGTACGAGTTGGCTCGCAGCCGAATTTGTTCGACCGACCATGCACCGGGTTCCTCGCGACTAGCGGCGAACAGGGCTTGCTCCAGCACGCGACCTTCATCGGACAATTTCGAGACGACGAATTCCAAGCTGAGAGTCTGCCGAAGTTCGTCACGCAAGGCTCGCAGAGTTGATCGCGACGCTCCCAACGCCAGAGCCGACGTCGTCAGCGAGCCCGTTCCGCCCCGGCTCTTGATCTTCAGAACTTCTTGAGCGGGTCCGGCGACGATCTGCTCCGAGCGAACAATCACGTTCCGCAATTCGATCGGCCCGGTTTGCGATGCCGTCAGCGCGAGGAAGTTCTGCGGAGGGGCGATCGTCAATCCGGGATCGATCGTTTCGATCGCCGCCAGCAATTGTTCGCCGTTGGGAGCGGTCCCTCCGACGACGATCAACTGCGCCGCGTTCGCACCGGTGACCCACGGGATGTGACCGCTGAGCCGAAAGCCCGTCCCACATGCTTCAGCGATCACGGCCGGACCGGGGCCGCGTGAACGAGACGTCGTCAAATGCGAGATGCCGACCGTCGTGAAGCATTCGCCGCGAGCGAGTCTCGGCAGCCACAACTCTTGCAGCGTTTCACATCCACACGTCACCAACTTTTGCACCGCTGAGTTGAACTGCGTGAGGATGAACGCGCTGGTCAGGCAGGCGTCCGACAATTCGAGGTAGCCGCTGAGGATTTCCGGCTCATCGAGTTCGCTGCCTCCCCAGCGTTGCGGGATCAACCATCCGAACACGCCCGCCTCGGCCAGCCGAGCCATCTGCCGCGCGGGCCATTGTCCCGCAGCCTCCAGTGCCGCTCGCCACGAGGCCAGTTCGGTCAACATCGTCGCCGGGATCATCGACACTCCTCGTCCGTAGGCCAGCCTTCTCAGGCTGCCCCGATTAACATCCGCCGCCTTGCCATTTTCACTCAGACGCGAAAGCCTATCCAACCAGTTTTGAAAGTGCATCGAGCACGACGGCAACAGACAAAGAGATTGGGCCAAGCGAAGGAGACTCCGAGATGCTGACGAATGAGTTTTCAGGAAAGACCGTTTTGGTGACCGGCGGCTCGCGCGGCATCGGCCGAGCGGCTGCGCTCCGACTGGGAAGCGACGGTGCTCGCGTCGGAGTCAACTACGTCACTCGCCGAGATAAAGCCGATGAGGTCGTGCGTGAGATCGCGGCCGCGGGTGGCTCGGCCGTCGCCGTGCAAGGAGACGTGACCTCGGCCGAGGACGTGCAACGCATGGTCGCGGAAACTCGCGCTGCGTTTGGGCCAATCGGCATGCTCGTGCATTCCGCCGGGCTGAGCATTCTCGAAAAGGCGGAGGACGTGACCTTTGAAACGTGGCGGCGAGTGATGAGCGTGAATCTTGACGGAACGTTTCATGTCGTCTACGCCCTGAAGGAAGAGATGATCGCTCGCAAGTTCGGCCGGATCGTGCTGCTGTCGTCGATCGCCGCGCTGCGCGAACGCAAGAACCAAGTTCATTACTCGGCGGCCAAGGCGGGGGTCATCGCGATGGCCCGCTGCCTGGCCGAAGCCTGGGCCGAGCACAACATTCGCATCAATACGATCTGCCCCGGCCTGATTGAGACCGAGATGGGCCAATTGATCACTGGCGCTGCGAAGAAGTACGTCATCGACAACACGCCGATGCACCGCCTGGGAGCGCCCGAAGAAATTGCCGCATCGATTCGGTTCCTGCTCAGTGACGAATCCAGTTTCATCACCGGCCAATCGCTGGTGGTCAGCGGCGGTCGAGTCATGTTGCCTGGCTAACTTCGAGGCAGCACACTGCGGCCAGTCGAAAGGGTGTGGACGATGACTTGGAGCCCAATCTCATCTCTCGTTTTGGTGACGCTTGTCGGGTTGTCGCTGGATGTCCTCGCTCAAGAAAAGTCGGCCGAGGCAGAGAAGTTCTTTGAATCGAAGGTCCGCCCGCTGTTGGTGGAGCGATGCCACAAATGTCATGCGGGGACGATGATCAAAGGCAAGTTGCGGCTCGAATCACGCGAGGCACTGCTGAAGGGGGGCGAGACGGGGCCGGCTGTCGTGGCCGGAAAGCCGGACGAGAGCCTGCTGATGAAGGCGGTGCGGCATCAGGACGGACTGGCGATGCCGCCGAATGGAAAGTTGAGCGAAGCTCAAATCTCGGTGCTTGCAGAGTGGATCAAGTCGGGAGCCGTTTGGCCGGGACCGATGACCGTCGCGGCAACAGCAGTCGTTAAGCCGTTGAGTTCGATCGTCGCGACTCCACCGAACGACGGTGAGTTGGCAAAGTCGTTGCAGCTTTGGTTGCGAGCCGATTCGCTGACTCTGAATGACGGCGAGCCGGTGCATGTCTGGCCGGATCAGAGCGGTCACGGTCGCGATGTCTCGGCCACGAAAGGGGTGCGCGTCGGCGGGGTCGGATTGCCGGCGCGGTTCGTGCGCGAGAGCACGTTGTTCAAACGGCCCGGTGTGCGATTTGAAACGGGGACGGGATTGGCCTCGTCGCCCGACAACCCGGTCGAGATTCGCGGCGATGCGGCGCTGACCATCATGCTCGTCATGAATCTGCAACCGCATGAGGCGCAGTCGCCCTACGACGGCGTGTTGGGGATCGGCAACCCGGCGTTTCCGAGCGATCCGGGAAAGCCGCTCGCGGCGCTGGTGCAGATCAACCGCGGCGAGGATCACGCGCTGCATTTCGCGGGGGGCTGGAATCACGATGCCTCGCTGGGGAGCGGTTCGTTCAAGCCGCACTACGGGAAGCCGATCCTGCTGACGATCACCAAGCAGCCCGGCCCGATGCGGTCGACGACGCGGCTGTTCGTCAACGGCGAAGCGGCGCTGCGGCCGAAGGGCGAGCCGCTCGAAGGTCGCGACGGCGTCCCTGACATTCAGCATCGGACGGACATCGGAGCGTATCTTGGCAAGGCATTGAGTTGGGCCGGTTCCATTCAAGGGGATCTCGGCGAGGTGCTCGTCTACAACCAGACGCTCAACGATTCGCAGCGGCTGAACGTCGAATGTCATCTGGCCGACAAGTTCGGATTGCTGTTCAAGCCGCTGCAGGACGCCGCCCCGCGTGCGGTCTTCACGGCGGAAGAAAAAAACTTCTGGGCGTATCAACCGGTGAAGGACGTCGCTCCGCCAAGCGTGAAAAACGAGGGCTGGATCAAGTCGCCGATCGACCGCTTCGTGCTGCAGTCGATGGAAACTCAGGGGCTGAGCCCCGCTCCGCAGGCCGACAAGCTGACGCTGCTGCGGCGAGTCACGTTCGATCTGACCGGCCTCCCGCCGACTCCCGACGAGGTCGCCGCATTCCTGACCGACGACTCGCCGCAAGCGTACGAAAAAGTCGTGAACCGGCTGCTCGATTCGCCGCACTACGGCGAGCGTTGGGCGCGGCACTGGCTCGATGTCGTGCGCTACGCCGAGTCCACCGCGAACGATGCCAACGCCGTGATGCGGTTCGCGTGGCGGTATCGCAACTACGTCATCGACGCGTTCAATCGTGACCTGCCCTACGACCAGTTCCTCGTCGAGCAACTCGCCGGCGACCTGCTGCCGCCGACCGACTCGATCGAGACGAACACGCGGCGGATCATCGCGACGGGCTTTCTGATGGTCGGCCCGAAGGCACTCGCCGAAACGGACAAAGAGCAATCGCGACTCGACATCGTCGATGATCAGATCGACGTGACCGGGCGGGCGATGTTGGGTCTGACCGTCGCGTGTGCCCGCTGTCACGACCACAAGTTCGACGCGATTCGCACGACAGACTACTACGCTCTCGCCGGCATCTTCCGCAGCACCGAGCCGTTCCAGAACGAAGTTCGCAACGCGACGATGTGGTGGGAGTTCCCGGTGCCGCAAGGTGAGGGCAAGGAGTCGATCATGGTGATGGCTCCGAAAGACTCGGTCCCGCGCAACCTGCGAGTCCATCTGCGCGGCAACCGCTTCACGCTCGGAGCGATCGTGCCGCGCGGTGTGTTGCAGGTCGTTGAGCAGTCGTGGCCGACGCTGCCAGCATCGGTCACGGCGTCGAGTGCGGTCGATCCGAACCAACTCGGCAGCGGGCGATTGGAGCTCGCCCGCTGGATCGCCAGTCCGGCCAATCCGCTGACGGCGCGCGTGATGGTCAATCGGATCTGGCAGCATCACTTCGGCCGAGGACTCGTGGCGACGAGCGACAACTTCGGCACACGCGGCGAACGACCGTCGCATCCGGAGTTGCTCGATTGGCTCGCCTCGCGGTTCGTCGAGAGCGGTTGGAGCATGAAGGCGATGCATCGGCTGATTTGCCTGAGTGCGACGTATCGAATGCGGAATGAAGAAAACTCCGTACCCCGCATTCCGTACTCCACGCTTCTTTCTCGCCGTCGCCTCTCCGCCGAAGAACTGCGCGACGCGATGTTGGCCGTCAGCGGCAAGCTCGATCGAATGCCCGGCTCCAGCGAAAGCGGCGAGTTCCTCGTCAGCAAGGCCGAGAACATCGGCGCGATGATCCTGCCCAACCGAGTCGCTGCCGACGATCCGTTCTACACGACGTTCGCGAAACGGAGCATCTACCTGCCCGTCGTCCGCAACATGCTG
>QWQF01000040.1 GCA_003669125.1 Planctomycetota bacterium | reverse complement strand
GAGTTGGGCGTTGCGAACAGCATCCTCGTGAAGGTCAACCAAATCGGTACGCTCACCGAGACCATCGAAGCCGTGCAACTCGCTCACGGCAGCGGCTACACCGCCGTGATGAGCCACCGTTCCGGCGAGACTGAGAACACATTCATCGCGGATCTGGCGGTGGCTCTTGGCACCGGCCAGATTAAGACCGGATCAGCCAGCCGAACCGATCGAATCTGCAAATACAACCAATTGCTCCGCATCGAAGAAATCCTCGGCCCGGCCGCCCAATACGGCGGAACGATCTGATCGCGAAACTTGGTTGTGAATGTCACCGAACTCAGGCCGGAGCCGTAAAAAGCTCCGGCTTGTTTCGTTTCATCGGGCAGACTGAGGGAACCGGGTTTCCTCCCTTCCGATCCAGCATTTTCGATGAATCAAGAACTCGACCAATCCGACGCCCACGCCTCCTGGACCGTCTCGCTGGCCTTTTGGCTGGCCTTGTTGGCGGCGATTGGTGTGTACTCGTTGGTTGCGCTGTCGCCGAAGTTGCTGAGCTACATCCAACTGAGGCACGACAACCATGCGGCTCAGATGCGGCTCGTTGGTCTTGAGCACGAAGTCGATGATCTGACCCAAGTGGTCGAGTCGTTGGCCCGCGATCCGGACTTCGTTCGCAAGCTAGCGAGTGTCGAATTCGGAGCCCGCCGTGCCGGTGAAGAGCGAATTCCAGTCGATGAGCACTTGCAGCTTTCGAATCGCGACAACGACCCGGTCTTCGAGATGCCCGCCGACTCGCTGCCGTGGTACGGTTCGGCGGTTTATCCGTTTGCGGTCAACAACCATTTGCGCGGGGCGATGCTGCTGACATCGGCGCTGACCCTGGTTCTCGCGTTCATGTTTTTGCAGCCGACCACAACGGTCTCGGTGGCGAAAGAACAATCGCCGGCGATGAGCGCCTCTGGCGGAATCTTGTCTCGGTATCGTCGCCCCATTTGACCTCACCGCTTTGCGGGACTGCGGCTCTGGCGTAGAGTGGCCGACTGTGGGATCACTGGCCGCGCACTTCCGAGACTGACATGCCGACTCCGCTTCTGGACCGCGAGGAATACATCGAGCAGACGCACTTCTTCCGCATCTTCGCCGAACGGCTGCGCGAGAATATTTCGTCGCAGGAGATTCTCACGACCGTCCAAGAGGAGATTCTCAGCACGACCAAGCTGCCGATGGCGATTGATTTCTTGCGGAGCGAAATCCTGCTGCAAGGTCGGATCAGCGACGGGATGGCTCGGCTGGATCATTACTTCGCTCCGTTCCAAGCCTTCATCATGCGGCAGGCGGAACAGGAAACTAAGTCGCGGTTCGATCAGTTTATGGCGCTCGAAATTTTGACGCGCGAGGCGGAATTCCGCGCGAACAATCCGTCACCGCAAGGACTGTTCATTTACCAGTTCGAGTGCCTGTCGCGAAACCGGTTGGGCTACACCGACGGATTGATTGCGCTCGGTGGCGATCCGTTGTACGACGATGCCTGGCGCGAGTGGTTCGGGGTCTTGCGGCGAGAACTCGGCACCTCCGAATTCTCCGACATGGTTTATTTCCGCTCCGAGCAATTCGTCGCGGACCGTCGTCGAGCGAATAACGACCCCGAATTCAACGTGCCGTACCCGACTCTCTTCGGTCTGCGTGAAGGCCGGATTGCCAAGGCTCACCGCAAGAAAGATCCGCTCTACATGTTCGCCGCGCTGCAACGTCAGCTCGGCTACCCCGCAGTGCCGCGAATGAAACCAAAGTCCGACCAGACGGTCATTCATCCCGTGCTGGAGCAACGTCTGCAACGCATCGAGCAATCGTTGAAGATCGTGCAGGCGGAACTGAAAGGGGGCATCGACCTCACGCAGTTCTTCAAGAAGCCGGACGACCAACCGTAGAACGGACGCCTACGTCCGTTGAAACCGTTCGGATGTGGGCGTCCGAACTACTTCGGCTTCGACTCCGCGTCGATCGCTTTCAGAAAAACGACGAACTCCGAACGTTGGCGGATGGGGTTGAGATCTGTGTCGCTGCGGAGTTGTTTCTTGAACGTCGAGCCGAACTGTTCGCCGGCGGTACGACGAGCGAGGTCCAGCAGTTCCACAGCGCTGGAGACGTACTGCTTCGTGAGTTCCTCGCGGCGTTCGACGGAGAGTTTTGGATCGACCAGTGCTTTGGCATGCGCCTGCGCGTAGGTCGTCGCGGGGTTGAAGAGGAGCGGCCATTCTCGCGGTCCGAAATGGCCGACAGCACCTTTGGCGGCGATCCCGGTTTTCTCGACTTCGACGACTGCTCCGGCATAATCGCCGAGCATCACCATCGCGTGAGCCAAGCCCCAACGGGTGTCGGGATCAATCGGGTTGAGCCGCAGCGATTCCTCGAAGTCCTCCTTCGCGAGCTGCGTCGCTTGAAGCAAGTACGCCTTGCCTCGTTGTTTCAACATGTTGGGCGAAGGCTCGTATTGCAGCGACATCGTGTAGTCGTTGATCGCCTCGCGGTACTTGTCGAGTTTGGCGAATGCGAGACCGCGAGCGCGGTACACGTCGCCGACGGGGCCTTCCTTTTCGAGGAACTTGGTGAACCCCGCGATCGCTTCGGCGAATTGGTTGAGCGACAGAAGCACCTCGGCACGCTGGCGAATGACATTTGTGTCTCGCGGATTTTGACTCAACGACAGGTCGAAGGCTTCGAGTGCTTCGGGGAGCCGTTTGGCTCTCTGATGAATGAAGCCGATTTCGCGAAAACTGGCGGCGCGGCGAATCGGGCTGGGGTCCAATCGAATCGCTTTCTGAAAATCGGCGAGTGCCGCGACGGGATCGACCAGCTTGGACTGTACTTCACCACGCAACTGATAAATGCGGCCTTGCTGCGGAGCGATCGGAATCGCTTTGGTGAGTTCGGCCAGTGCTGTCTGCAGTTCCGCTTTGGCACGGAGCACTCCATCTGGCACGCTCGACAACACCAACTGCTCTGCTTGATACACGCAGACATCGGCGAGGTTGACGTGAGGCGCTGCCATATCGGGACGCAACTCGGCAGCGGTCGCGAAATCGTTCTTCGCCTCATCGACGTGGCCTTGCAGCCGATGCACGAATCCTCGATTGAGATGCACCTCGTAATTTCGCGGACTGAGTTCCAGCGCACGGGCAAAATCGCGATGAGCGTTCTCGAACTGTTTCTGGCCTGCGAACGCGATGGCACGACTCAGGTACGGCCAGACGACATTGGGCCGGCGTGCAATGCAGGCGGTGAAGTGTGCCGCTGCCGCCACCGATTCACCTTGTGCCTGATGGCAAACCCCCAACAGGTTCAGCGACCAAAAGTCATCGGGATCGACACGCAGCGCGTCTTGCAGATGCAGAATCGCCGCCGAGAATTGACGAGTGCGGCGAGCTCGGTCCCCCAGCAAGTAATGATCGAGTCGAGTCGTTGCCGGCAACGACTCTGCCTTGGCGAGAGTCTGTTTCGCCGCATCATTTTGCCCCAGAGTCGCCAATAAGTCGGCCTTCAACAGCAGTCCTGGCCGATTGGTCAGGCCCAATTGGTCGGCTTGTTGCAGTCGTTCCAAACTTCGCTTGGCAGCGGCCTCGACCTGTTCCGGCTGATCTTTGATCGCCAGATTCGTTTCGGTTTGAGCAATCGTGACGAGCAACTCTGCCAGGCCAGCTCGCCACGTCACGGTGGCTTCGGGGCCGAGCAACTTCAGTCGCCGATCCAAATGATCCGGCTGCTGGAAATCGATTTCAAAGAATCCGATCATTTCGCTCGCAAGCTTGTGAGCCTCACGCAAGTCATCCACGGAATCTTCACCGGAGAGATCACCACCGAACACTCGAACCTGCTCGACAGCATCCGTGAACTTGGCGAACTGAGCTTTCGCGGCCTCGGCTTCCGATTGATCGGCGAGCGTCTGGTTGACCTCCGCCAATCGCGATTGCGTCTGTCGATGCAGGTCCGCGAGCGAGGATTCTTTTTTCAACAGCGTGACCGCTTCGGTCAGCAGCGTACGGGCTTGAGCGAAATCCTTCGCGGTGTCGGTCGCCTGCTGCGCGTCTTCGAGAAGCCGAGAAGTTTTCGTGCGCAGCTCGGCGAGCCGTTCGCGTTCGATGCCGGCTTGCAGGCGGGCGACGTTGTCGAGGTCGCTTTGAATGCCGTCCCGAAGTTGCGACAGCTTCGATTCGGCGCGGACTTGGCCGAGCGCCTCGGTCAGCAGCGTCGTGGCTTTCGCAAGTTCTGCATCCTTGGTCGCGGTGCGGGCGGCATCGACTTTCGACTGCGCGGCGAGTCGCAGACGTTCGACGCGGCTCGATTCCAGCCAACTCCATGCGACCGGACCGCACACCATCACGACGACCGCTACCGTCGAACTGAAAACGAAAGTCCGATGCCGTTTCGCCCAGCGACGCAATTGCTCGTGCCACGGATCGGGGAAGACCGAAACCGGTTCGTCGGCCAGCCAGGCTTCGACATCGGCGGCGAGATCGAGTGCCTTCGGATATCGGTCGGCTTGCAACAGCGCCATCGCCTTGCGGCAGATCGCTTCGAGCGGCGGCGGGATGGTCGGGTCGATCTCTCGCGGTCGCGTGATTTGCCCGCTGATGACTTTGACGAGCACCTCTTGGGGTTTGCCTCTCGCCACCGGCAGTTGGTTGGTCAGCAGTTTGTAGAGGATGCCTCCCAGCGAATAGATGTCGGTTCGTGCGTCGAGTTCGTTGATCAACCCGCGAGCCTGTTCCGGCGGCATGTAGGCCGGCGTGCCCATGATCTGGCCCATCATGGTTTGGTTGCCGGCGGTGCGAGCATCCGTCGTGACTTGTCGGCGAGAGAGAGTTCCCGGTTCGTTTCGTCCGGTTTGTGTGCCTCCGGCCGACGTCGCCGAAGCTCCCGTCGCGCCGGCGCTGGTGGCTGCTGCTCCCGTGGCTCCGTCTTTCGTGACGGCGACATTCGTGACGGCGACATTCGTGTCCAAGGTGGGCGATTCGGCAAGCGTGTGGTCATCGACCGAAGCGTTGGGGTTGGCGTTGTCGAGTTGCCCGCCGGAGTCGGTCGCGATTTCGTGTTCGCCCAGCACATCGATGACCTTGGCCAAACCCCAATCGAGCACCAGCGTCTCACCGAAATGGCCGATCATCACATTGAGCGGCTTGAGGTCGCGGTGCAGCACCCCTTTGTCGTGAGCGAACCCGACCGCCTGACAGACGGCGATGAACTGCCGCAGCAGTCGAGTGAACGCTAATTGCCGCTCGGTGCTGCCGCGCGGCAGGACGTGCATCGCTTCGATTGCCTCTTCCAAGTTGCCGCCTTTCAGCAGCTTCATGGCGTAGAACGGCGTCCCATTTTCCTGATAGCCGACGTCGTAAATCGGCACGATGCCGGGATGCTCAAGCTGTCCGGTGATCTGCGCCTCCTCGAGAAAGCGTTCGACGATCCGAGGGTTGTTCAATGCCTTCGGGAGGAGTTCTTTGAACGCGATCTCGCGATGGATGATGGAGTCTTTGGCTCGCCAGATGTTTCCCAAGCCACCGTGCGCGAAGTTGTCGAGCAGCTGATACCGGTCTTCCGCTCGCGGCGCGCTGAGCGGCCGCTGTGACGTCGTTGGCTTCTTCGCCGAATTCGGCAACGGCTGAGGCCAAGCGGCACTGGTCGCTCCCTTGGTTGCAGCCCAACCTCGGGCAATTGAACTGGATCCGGCCGTCGCCTGAATTTCCGGAGACGTCGCATCCGCGTCTGGAACGGAAGGGTCGACGATGGTGAGTACGTCAGCTTCTGGATTGGAGAGCCTGGGATTGTTCAGACTCCGAGAAGCGTCCACGATCGTTGCGTCAGGATCGGCGTGCTCGTTCGGTTCGACCAGAGTGTGATCGGGAGTCGTGCGGGAATTGTTCGCCGCAACGTCATCGATCAACGTCGCCTCCGCGTTGCCGGACGACGACGCCAGTTGAGCCGCATCGTTGCGCGACTCCGTTTGAGGGTCGCCGGCACCAGAGGGTTGAGGCACGGACATTGGCTGTCTCCTTGTCGCCGAGTCTAGAAGCGATTTCAAAACTCAAAAAGTATCCCGACGCGTCAGCGAGGGAGCCGGTCATTTCTGATTCGAATCGCCCCTCGCTGACGCTTCGGGTGACTTTTGAATCAGCTTCTACTCGCGGGTCGTGAACGGATTCTGCAACGCCTCGCCGGACATGAAGTGCAATCGTGTCGCGCGGAGAATCTTCCAGTCTCCCTTCTCACGCTGCCACGTCAGTTCCCAACGAGTCGGCTGGTGGACGCCATCGGCATGCCCACCGGCTCTGACGGTGGCGGAAGCTCGAAACTGCGTGACCGCTCGCGAATCGTTGTTGCTCATTGTCGTTCGCACGTCCGAAATTCGCACTGCTTCGGGGAGATCGACGAAGTTCAACGCAGCCTCTGCCATTCGTCGCGTCCCGTCTGCCGATGCCGAAATGAAACTCAGCGAGGCTGGCTGCGGACCGGGGACCACCAGATTCACCAAGCCTTGCCGCATCGAGTCCTGCTGAAACGCCACCGCGAAATCCAGCAGCGTCTGCCCCACATGCTCACGTTCGGTGACGATCTGTTGCTCGACGACAAACACGATCCCGCACAACGCGAGACACAAGGCGACTCCCGCCAGGAACGCTGTCTTCCGCTGCGACATCCAACCCAGAAACAGCAACACGCCGACGACGCACAACCCGATGATCGGCGGCCAAGGCGTTTCCGTGAACCACATGACGTTCCTTTCGAGTGTCGCGACTACTGTGCGTTGAGCGGCTGTCCAACTCGCAGGTACGTGAAGAGGTTGCGGACCTGCTCCTCGGTGAGATTGTTAAGCAGCCCCTCCGGCATCAGTGATTTCTTGAGCGGGACAGTTTCTTCGATGTCGTCGCGGTTGATGGAGATGTTTTGGCCGTCAATGCCACGCACGACCAGCACACGGGCATCTTGATCGGCGCGGAAGCCGGTGATCGTGCGGCCGTCTGTCGTGACGACGACGATGGCCTCGAAGCCCTCGCGGATCTCGGCGCTGGGGTTGATGACGTTCGTGAGGATGTGATTGACGTCGTTCCGTTTGAACGCGGTCAGGTCGGGGCCGATGCGGCCTCCCTCGCCGAACAGCAGGTGACACTTGCCGCACGACTGCATGAAGATTTTTTTGCCCTCGAATGGCTCGCCCCCTTCCGACTTGGCGACCGATGCGAATCGAGCGATCAATTCCTGCATCTCGGCGGTGCTGGCTCCTTCGAGTTTAGGCCAGTGCTTCTTGACCAACGTGGCCAATTTGTCCCCCTTGAGGAACGTCAGCTTACGAACGACGTCGATGGGCAGCACCTCTGGCTTCAGCGTGCCGGCGTCGATCGCTTCCAGAAGCTGCGTGGCCCAGGCGGCGCGGCTGGTGAGCAATGTCAGCGCGACGGACTGCACATCGTCGTGCAGGCTGGAAAAGACGGTCAGCACTTCCGAGCCGATCAACTCGTCTTTGAAGCCGAGCAACGAAGTGAGCGAGGCCGAACGGACATCGTTGTCCTTTGACGTCTTCGCAATCGAGACCAGCACGTTGACCGAGCCGCTCGGCTGAACATCGCCGAGCGTCTGCACGAGTTCGATGCGGCGCGTCCTCGCCTCTTCGGCGGCGGCTTTCTGTTTTGGATCGGGTGGGGTCGCCGGTTCGACGGCGACGAGCTTGAGCGCTTCGTCGATGGCGGTTGCGTCTTTCTGACGGACTCGTAACGCGAGCGATCCGCCGCCGGACTCGGTGATTTGTTTCACAAGTTCATCCGGCAGTCCGCTGAGCGGTCGGCCTTTGAACGCGGCCTCGAAGCCTTTCAGCAATTCTTGTTTGTGCTCGGCGGTCGGAGCCTTCGCCAGCAGTTCGGCGGTGACGAGCAGATCGTTTCGCGTCCCGGACTGAGCGAATCGCTGCATCGTGCGCGAGACGAGATGCTTCTCGACCAGCGGCCGCTTCCAGAAATCCGCGTTCTTGAACAGGCCGACGATCGCGGCTGAACTTTTCGTGGCCTTCGACTCCAACGCCCACCACAACAGCAGCGGGATGTGAATGTCGTCGGCGTCTTCGTTGTGAGTCGTCAGCGCGTCGATCAGCGGCAACGCTTGATCGGCCGGCAGACGCTTGGCGGTCGAAGCCAGTTGGCTGCGGACTCGAACGTACGTTTCCGACTTGGCGACTTCAACCAGCTTGCGAGCCAGCGGAATCGACGCTCGCGTTTCGGCGAAGCGATGTCCCATCAGATGCGCGTCCTGGACTTCACGCGGTCCCGGCACGGTTCGGCCAGTCGCGTTCGCAGCGGCGGCGAGATCGAGCGGCATGTCGCCGCTCAACCGCACGGTCCACTCGCGGACGAGCGGTTCTTTGTGCGCGAGGCACTTCTGTGCGAACGCGTCGTCGAGTCCTCCGAGCTGATAGACCGCCCACAAACATTCGAGCGCGAACTGGCCGGTGCTCGTGTCGATGTTCTTTTTCAGCAGCGGCAGCACGGTTCGATCGCGGCGCTGGCTGATGAGCCGCAGAGCCGTTTGACGCTGCCACTTGTTCGGCTGTTGAAGGTGCTCGACCAATTCGGCGGTCGCCTTCTTTCCGAGGTCGGCTGGCTTCGACGGCGACGAGTTCTTCGCTGACAACCGGTAGATGCGGCCGTTGTCTTTGTCGATCAAACCTTGGAAATGTTGCCGGTGTGCGATCTGCGGTTCGTACATGTCGGCGACGTAGATCGCTCCGTCGGGACCGGCTTTGATTTCGACCGGGCGGAATCGCGGGTCAGTCGAAGTGATCGAGTAGCCCAGGTCTTTCGTCTTGAACGAGGAGCGATCATTCGAGAAATCGGTCTCGACGACGCGGCCTTGCAGCGGCTCGACGCCGAATAAATGGCCGCGATATTTGTCGGGCAATGCGGCTCCGGCATCGATCACGAAGTTGTGCGTGAACCGCGGCACGTTTGCGTGGCCCATCGCGGCGAAGTAGCCGTTGGCGTACGGATTCGACAGCGGCCCGTGCTTGTTGAAACCCTTCTGGTAGTAGCCGCCCTGCGTGTAGTGAAAGCCACGCGTGTCGCCGCCGTTGTGGCCGGAGAAGACTCGGCCTTCAGCATCGATCTCGCAGCCGAAACTGTTGCCGCCACCCTCGGAGTAGATTTCAAAGCGGCGCGTTGCCTGGTGATATCGCCAGATGAGTTGTCCCATCGAATGCACCGGCAACTTGTCGAGGCCGGGCCGCATCACCGCGCTGCTGGTCGTGCTGCCTTGGCAGCCGTAGAGCCAACCGTCCGGTCCCCACCGCAGTGAGTTCGCCACCGAGTGCGTGTCTTCCAAGCCGAAGCCTTGCAGGTGAACTTCCGGATCGCCGTCGGGCACGTCGTCGTGATTCTTGTCGGCGTAGTACAGCAGGTACGGCGGATTCATGACCCACACGCCATCGCGATCGAGGGCACAGCTCGTGGCGATGTTCAGCCCATCGATGAACGTCTTGTGTTTGTCGAGCACTCCGTCGCCGTCGGTGTCCTCGTGAATCGTGATCTTGTCGAGCCCCGGTTCGCCTTGCGGCGGCGGCGGCGGGACTTTGTCGTAGACGGCTCGCCAGAAGACATCCTTGCTGACCATCTTCAACCCGGCCGGATACGGATACTGCAAATACTGCACGACCCACAGCCGGCCGCGTTCGTCCCAGGTGATGTGCAGTGGTTGTTTGACGTGCGGCTCGGCGAGCACGAGTTCCAGCTTGAGATCGTCCGGCACCGTGAAGGTCTTGAGCGCCTCGTTCGGCGGCACGATCGGCGAGTAATCGGACGGAGCCTTCCCGATCGGCGCACTGGAGGGTGACACCAGAATCTTGCTGAACGACGCCGGAGCAGTCGGCAGCTTCGCGGCATTTTTGTCATCGACGCGAGCGGCGAACACCGCGTCGTCTCCGAGTCGAAAATCCCATTTCCCTTCCATGCGAATCGTCTGCCCGCCGGCGCTGACGCTCGGAGCTGCGCCTTTGAAGCCACCTTTGCCGTCGTGGTCGTAGACGCGAATTGCGATGACGTTGGCTTCGCCGTAGCGGATGTGTTCCGAAGGGACGACGTACTTTGTGAGCTCCTTCAACCCGCTTTCGTACTTCGGCGGAAACGCTCCCGCTCCGCCCAGCTTCACGCCGTTGAAATACGCCTCGTGAGCGTTGTCGATCTGCTCGGTCGCGATCGTGATTTGAGAGGCTTGCCACTCGGCCGGGATCTTGGCTTCGGCCCGATACCACGCGATGCCGTCAAACTTGGCGAGCACGCCGTTCGACTGATCGTCCCACGTCCCCGGCACGGTCAGTTTGTGCCACGCAGCCTTGTAGTCGGTGGCCGTTGGCGTCGGGTCTGCCGCTTGGACGGCGATTCCCAAGACACAACCGGCAACGATCAAAAAACCAACGGATCGCAACATCACAGACTCCTGAGCGGAAAGAGGCGGGCGAAATCGCAGGCGAGTCGGAAGAGCGAGTCTCCCGATGGACGGTCACTTTATTGAACGCCGGGGCCAGTTGGAAACGTGGTGGCCGTGGTTGGCTCGTTGACGCTTCCCATCGCCCCGGCTTTTCCTCATTCTTCCGCCTCGTTTCATTGGCCGTTTCAGTCCTCGATTTGAAATCTCAAATTTGAAATCTCAAAGTACGATGCCCAACAAAGTTCGTATCGCCATCATCGGAGCCGGCGCGGTTTCCGATTATCACCACGTCCCTGGAATTCGGATCGACCAGCGCTGCGAGCTGGTCGCCGTCTGCGATCCGAATGAGCAACTGCTCATTCAGCGGCAGAAGGATTGGGGACCGACGAAGAAGACGACGCAGTTCGAGGAGATTGCCGCCGATCCCGACATCGACGCGGTCATCATCGCCACGCCGAATTTCACGCACAAACCGATCGCGTTGGCCTGCATCGCCGGCGGCAAGCACGTCATGTGCGAGAAGCCGCTGGGGCTGAACTTCTCCGAGTCGGCCGAGATGTTCCGAGCGGCTCGCGACAAGAACCTGCGGCACATGACGGCGTTCACGTATCGCTTCGCTCCGTCGATGCGATATGTCCGGCATCTGGTGAAGAGCGGAGCGCTCGGCACGCCACGGCATTTTCGCAGCCAACGGTTTCTCGACTGGCCGGAGACGAGCTGGGGCTGGCGGCAGTACAAAAAGCTCGCGGGGGCTGGCGACCTGTTCGACATGACGATTCACCGCATCGACTTCTCGATGGATCTGATGGGGCCGATCAAGACGATCTGCGGTGCGGTTGCTCAATTCGCCAAGCGAGAGAAAACGAACGACGGCCAAGCGTGCGCGCCGTCCGAGGTCGATGACTGGTCGTCGCTGATCGGCCTGTTCGCCAACGGAGCGACCGGCGTCTGGGAAGGCAGCACGCTGATGAAGGGGCATCACAACAACGGCTTCGGCTACGAATGGGCCGAGGTCAACGGCAGCGAAGGTTCGGCCGCGTATCAGCTCACCGATCCGAACAACATCGTCATCGGCAAGCACGGCGGCACGATGCAGAAGCAAGCGGTCCCGCGAGAGTTCCTGGTCATTCCCGGCAGCCCGCGCAATCCGCACGACGGCGTTCCGAGCACCGTCTTCCGCTACGACCTCGTCTGGGAATTCGTCAGCGCGATCACCGAAGGCCGCGACTGCGTCCCCGGCTTCGACCACGGAGCACTCGCCCAAGCGGTCGCCGACGCGACGCTGGAATCGTTTGAGAAAAAGACGTGGGTCAACATCGACGCGAAGCTCTGAGTTGCTTCGGAGGATGCCGTCCACTCTGAAGATCTTTCAACGGAAAGCATCGACACATCGCTGTTGAACGGTCGAAGTCGCTCCCGCATTCGATCCTGATGCCTGAGCGCATCGCCGAAGTTCGCGAATGAGTTTGCGACCGTTGCGATTTTGCGGATTAATGGTTCGGTCCGACCGACGGGGAAAACTTGTCAGGTCGATGATCCAAGTTGATAATCTCTCGGCCGCCGTTGACAATTAGGTCCATCCCAAAGGAATCGTCTGCCAGAAATGAAAAGATTTGGGAGTCCCTTCCAAGATGTTGCCCAACAACAAAGAAAACCTCGCAGAGGAATCCGCAGTGGCAGGCCGCTCTGTCACGCCCAGGGAGCCGATGGATCCTCTCGTGATGCGTCAGGCAATAAAGGTTGACCTCGATTCTTCGACGGCGACATACCGTCCGTCAGCCCCGTCGGATCCGGAG
>QWQF01000332.1 GCA_003669125.1 Planctomycetota bacterium | reverse complement strand
GGACCGATGAAGTGGCGGCCCAGCAATGAGTCCGCACGTCCTCGCTTACCTGCGATTGCTCCGCCTGCCGACGGTCTTCACCGCGCTCGCCGATATTTTTTTGGGCTACTTGTTGAAGCATTCGGCGTTGATCAGCGACGACGGTTCGAATCCGCTGCCCTCGTTCTTGATGCTGTGTCTCGCGTCTGCCGGGCTGTATCTCTCGGGCATGGTCTTCAACGACTATTTCGATCGGTTGATCGATGCTCAAGAACGCCCCGATCGTCCGATCCCGGCTGGCGTGATCTCGCCAGCCTCGGCGTTTCGGCTCGCCCTTGCGTTGATGCTGATTGGTCTCGTGGCTGCGAGGTGCGTCGGTGTGCCAAGCCTGTTGGTCGCGGTGGGACTGAGCGCGTTGGTCCTCGGCTACGACGGAGGTTTGAAGAATACTCCACTGGGTCCACTGGTCATGGGAAGTTGCCGAGTCGGCAATGTGCTGCTCGGTGCCAGTGCTGTCGCGTCTGTCGGCAACGTTTTTCAGTCGCCACAGTTACCGATTGCGTTGGGACTGGGGACGTACATCGTCGGGGTGACGTTGTTCGCTCGGCAGGAAGCGACCGTTAGCCGGCGAGGTGCGTTGCTGGGAGCAGCGGTGGTCATCAACCTCGGAGTCGTGGCGCTGGCGATGTTCGTCAACAAATCGACAGTGGTACCGCCAGAACATCGGCTTCCGGCGTTGGGGATCTTGGCGATGATCCTGTTCACGCTCGATCGCCGCTTGGCGGTTGCCATCACGCAGCCCACTCCCGCCGTCGTGCAAGTGGCCATCAAGGTCCTGCTGCTGTCGCTGGTCGTGCTCGACGCGACGCTGGTTTATGCCTTCAACGGCAACACGGAAATGGCGATGGCCACGGTGGCTCTGCTGATTCCGGCAGTCGGACTGAGCCGGCTCATCGCGATGACCTGAGCGCAGCACGGCCTAGTCATCAGACGATTCGATTGCTGGATTCTCTCACCGGAGCGGAATCAAAAGGTTCCTGATCAGAAATTTGCGCCACCGTCCCGGGTGATCTCTACCTCGGGACGGTTGGCGCACGCCGGTTTGTCTGCGACCATGCCGCCCTTCGCACGCGGTCGCCTGTGACCGTGTGCTATGCGGGATGATCAGCAACATACGGAGGTGTGCTGTGAACTGCATCCGCTTGCAAGGACCGCTCGATTGCTACACCATCGATTCCAATCTGTGGATCGATCTTCTCGATTGGGCGCAGGACAACGGCTGGAAGCCACAGCATCCGCGCGAACTCTACGACGACAGCCTGCATCACTTGGCCGTCAATGACGAGGACGCGGCTAATCTCGCCGATGCTTTGGAATTTATCGCCGGCGATTTGGTGCTGCACGAATTGAGCCAAGTCTCCGACGGCTTCATGCGCGACTTGGTGGACAGTCTCTTGAAGCTGACCATCTTCTTTCAGCAAGGCGGCTTCCAAATTGCCGCCCCGATGGCCGCTGTGGGATAGGTCAGCCTTTTCAGGCTGACTGAAATTGGCAACCGGACATCAATCCCGGACGGGATCAGGCTGGAATGGCTGACCTACCACTGCTCTTCGTGATGCGGGTCGGTTTCTGGCGGTACCCAATTCTTGATGCCGTCACTGACTTCTTTGATTTCTCGAATGCGTTCAGCAGTCGGCGGTTCGTTGGTGCCGAATTGCACAATCTTCGGCTTGCGATGCCGCGTTAGCCTGTAGCGTGTGATTGCTTTGGGTTTGCGAAACCGCCCGAACCATTTTTCCTCTTCCTCGAGGATCGATTCTTTCGGCTTCTCGCGCAGCCCATAGAGCATGATCGCCAGGGCGACGAAGACGCCGGACATCACCAGAATCGGCTTGCTCGGTTCTTTGGCGAACGTCAGAAGGATCACGCCGCAAAAGAGGACGCCGAGAAAGCAAACGGCTCCGGTCGCCAACCAGGACACCGCTTCGCGTCCGCTGTCTCGTTTCCCGGACATGCTTCGATTCCCGTCAATCGCGACGGTCTGCCAGTTACTTCGGCCCGCCCGTATGCACGAACAAGTCGAGGTAGATCACCAGCACCATCAAACCCAGCACGAAGGCCATTCCGCAATAGGTGGCACCGATCAGCACTCGTTCGCTGGGACGTTTGCGAGTCACCGCCTCCCAGCACAGGAAGACCATGTGGCCGCCGTCGAGCACCGGGATCGGCAGGAAGTTCAACACGGCGAGGTTGACGCTCAGGAAGCCCAGGAACAGCAGCAACGGACTGATCCCTTGGCTGGCGAACTGATGAGCGACCTTGGCGATGCCAATCGGGCCGTGCAATTCTTTGAAGGACAGGTCGCGGCGAACCAGACTGCGGAGAGTCAGATAGATCTCGACGCCGGTGCTGCGCGCATGATCGGCCGCCATCGCGAACGCATCGCCGACCGTCGCCGCTTTTTGAATCATCGATTCATCGTCGAATACGAAGCCTCGTTCGGGGAAGAAGAGCGGAGAGTTCGGATCACGCATCGGTTCCAGTTCGACCGTCCGTTTTGTGTCGTTGCTGGACACAGTCAACCGAACGTGCCGCGTCGGAGTCATCTGCATCAGCCAGAACGCCTGAGCCCAAATGTGCGGCTGCTTGTCGCTGGCCTCGAATTTCATGGCACCAAACGCGCCGCTGAACCCATCGTCCTTGGCATTGTCTGGCAAGAAAAGCTCGATCGCCGTGATTGTTTCGTCTGCGGCGATCTTGCCTTCGGCAGGGCTGCCGGGGGCGACCTTCAGCACGCGCGAGGTGATGTGGTACGCGACGCCGATGGACGGCACCGACAGCGGCGAACCTTTGAGTTCAAAGCGGTCGGTCCAGCCGGTGCGGTTGCGCGGAGTCAGTTCGGCGGTCAGTGTCTTTTTCGTTCCGTCGACTTCGCGGGTGTATTCGACCGAGACGTTTTGGCCGTGGCGGCTCTGGAAATAATCCGGCAATTCGACCGGGTCGATTTCTTTGCCGACCTCTTGGCCATCGACTTTGGCGATCTTGTCTCCCGGCTTGAGCTGCACTTGATCGGCGGGCGAATCGGCTTCGACCGCGCTGATTTTCTCGATGTCCATCGACAGACCCAGCCGGCGGAATCGATTCGGTGCGACCTTGATCGTGACTCGCTCCCGTTTGTCTTCGTTGTCTTCGGGGCCGCGTTCGACGACGAACTCCAATTCCTCGCTGCGGCGTTCGGTCAGCAGGGTTTGCAAATCCGCGAAGCTCTTCACAGGCTTGCCGCCGACCTCGACGATGCGGTCCTTCGGTTGGAATCCGCCAGCTTCTGCGGCGGGTGTGCCAGCGAGAGTGCACGGTCCGTTCTCTTCACCCAACGCGGTCAGACGCACGTCCCACGCGGGAGCCACGCCGATCATGCGGCGCGTGTCGGATTTGTCGGGGGTCAGCGTCTTCTGGAATGTGCGACCATCGCGGTAAATGCCCTCGATCTCGACGTCGCCGCTGGTCAGAGCCACGCCGCGCATGATGTCGCCGAAGTCCGAGCACTCGCGGCCATTGATCCGCGTTAGCAGGTCGCCGGTTTGCAGTCCCGCCTTCCAGGCCGGCTTGCCGACCACGATCGGACCCAACCGAGCGGGCCGCGTTTGCACGCCGCTTTTGAACGCGATCGCGAAGAACACCAGCCCCGTGAGAATATTCATGATCACGCCGGCTGAGATGATTGCCATCCGCTGCCAGACCGGTTTCGCCGAATACGATTTCGGGTCAGCGGCGATTTCCTCGGTGGTGAGCTGGCTGGGGTCCATGTCGTCCTGGCCGAGCATCTTCACATACCCGCCGAACGGAATCGCCGAGAGGGCGTATTCGGTGTCTCCCTTTTTGAAGCTCCACAGGATCGGCCCGAAGCCGATGCTGAAGCGTTCCACGAACACGCCGCACCATTTAGCGACGGCAAAGTGGCCGAGCTCGTGGAAGAAAATCACGAATCCCAAACCGATGGCGACCCACAACCAGCTCAAAGCGGTCGCACCCAGTTTGGAAATATCGAACGCGGCAAGCAGTCCAACAGCGATCAAGTCCACCGAGCAATCTCCTGGCGAGCCTCGCGGTCCAGGCGGAGCAATTCCTCCAAGGACGGCGAGGCATCGAAGTCATGTTGGTCGAGCACCGCTCGACAGGAGCGGGGAATGTCGCAGAAACGGAGACTTCCCGCCAGGAATCTTTCGACGGCCGCTTCGTTCGCCGCATTGAGCACCGCTCCGCAGGTGCCGCCGCGTGATGCGACCTCGAATCCCAGTCGCAACGCGGGGAACGCATCGAGGTCGGGCGGTTCGAAGTGCAGATCGAAGGACTTCGTCCAATCGAGTTTTGCGGCAATCGATTCACGGCGATCGGGATAGGTCAGGGCGTACTGAATCGGCAGCCGCATGTCGGGAGGCGAAAGCTGTGCGATCACGCTGCCGTCGGTGAACTCGACGAAGGAATGCACGATCGACTGCGGATGCACGACCACCTCGATCTGATCGTCGCGGAGGCCGAACAGCCACTTGGCTTCGATGACTTCCAGCGCCTTGTTCATCATTGTCGCCGAGTCGATCGTGATTTTCGGCCCCATGTTCCAAGTTGGATGGGCGAGCGCCTCGGTCGGCGTGACATCCTGAAGCTGCGCGAGCGTTCGGCCGCGAAATGGCCCGCCGCTCGACGTGAGCACGACCCGTTTGACCTCGTTGGCTCGCCCGGCTTGCAACGCCTGGAAGATGGCGGAGTGCTCGGAATCGACCGGCAGCAGAGTGGCGTTCGTCCGTTTGGCCAACGCCATGACGAGAGGGCCGGCGACAACGAGCGTCTCTTTGTTCGCGATCGCGACCGTCTTGCCGCATTCGAGGGCGACCCACGTTCCCCGCAGGCCGGCCGCACCGACTATCGCACTGACCACGACATCGACTTCCGGAGCCGAGCAGAGCTGTTCGGTTCCGCTCTCGCCGAACAGCAACTCCGTCTTCGGCGAGAACGCCGCGAGATCGACTTCGGATTGCAACGACTCGTCGGTCACGACGGCCCAGCGCGGATGCGTGGACCGAGTCTGCGTGGCAAGGTCTTGCCAGCGGCGATGAGCGGTCACTCCGGCCAGCGACAGGCGGTCGGGCAAAGACTTCAGCACCTGCAAACAATTGGTGCCGATCGACCCAGTCGAGCCCAGAACGGCGACGTGCTTCAGGCGAGAAATCGGAGGGAGTTGCATGGCTCCTGAAGACTACCGGTTAGGCCGAACAAGATGAAGTCGGCCGCGCGAAAGAATGCCCTCACTTCGGGGTGTCGTGCGGCCGTGGCGATTCGCAGCCTCACTCGGTGTTGTCCATCGAATTGAACTCCCTTCGCAAACGAACCTTGAGAGTCGCACGACTGAACCATCAATGGCCACGAAGCCTTCAACCACTTCGCTGGTAGCACGCTGTTTGAAAAAGGGTCAATCACGGTTCGGACTGATGCCGCGACGACAGGAAGGCTCGTACCGCGTTGAAACTCCGATTGCCGCGCTCGCCGTTTTTCTTCTATGAGTCGCTGTGGACTGTCGATCGAGACAAATGCGAAAGTGAATGCCAATGTCGCTCGTGAGTGCTACGCCGGACGGGAGGATCTCCACGCGGACCTCAACGCTGGTCGCTTGGAGTCTGGTGGTTGCGATCGCTTTGACGGTGGCTGTGTCTTCTCTGGGCAGCTATCAGACGTTGGGAACCCACGAAGTCGTCGCGGCGGAACCGGCACGTGCGATGCTGCACAGCGGCGATTGGATCGTTCCGCGATACGGCGATGTGCCGCGAATTCGCAAGCCACCGCTGGTGTATTGGTTGGTGGCCTCGTCGGGTTGGCTGTTTGGCGAGTTCAGTGAATTCGCCGTCCGCTTTCATTCGGCGATCGCGTTCCTCGGCATGGTGGCGCTGATGAGCCTTTGGGCCGCGCGCTGGTACGGACGCGAAGCTGCGTTCGGGGCAGCGATTGTGCAGACGACTTCGTTTTGGGCCATCTTTTATGGACGGCATGTCGAGATCGACATGGTGATGTGTCTGCTGACGACAGCCGCGATGTTCTTGATCGCGACGCAGCCGGCGGATGAGCCCGCTTCGCGAGCACGTTGGCGTTGGATTGGAATTCTGACACTGATCGGACTGACGTGGCTCGCCAAGTTTCACTACGGGACGACGATGGTATTTGGCCCGGTCTTTGTGCTTTGGGCACTTCAGCGCCAGTGGCGGAAGTGGCTGAATTTTGTGAATCCCATCGGGCTGTTGATTCTGATTGCCTGCCTGGTGATTTGGCCTTGGTTGCTGCTGCGCGAGTGTCCGGAAGCCCTGGATCGCTGGCGATTCGAAACCGTCGGCCGTGCGACTGGCGAGATCGGCTACGTTGCGTGGTGGTTCTATGGCCCGCAGTTGCTGCTGTTCTCGCTGCCGTGGCTGGGCCATGTGCTCTTCGCGGTTCCGCCGAGTTGGCGGCGAGCTTGGCGGTACGGGGATGAGCGTGAACGCTTCCTCTGGATTTGGCTAGTGGCCGATGTCGTGGTCATCTCGTTGTCGCCGAACAAGCACGCGAACTATTTGCTCGCCGCGATGCCGGTGACGACGCTGCTGGCGAGTCAGTCCTTCGCTCGTGGCTTGGCGAGATTCCATCGGGATGCGTTGCGGATTCCGAAGCTCGTACCGCATGTTGTGGCATTGACGGTCGTGGTGATCGGAGTCGCGATCAATTGGCTGGTGACGGCGAAGTCGCCGGCGATTCAGGCGGGGATTTTGGGGGCGACCGGAGTGGGTCTTTGCGGCGTGATCCTGATTTGGTGGTGTTGGCAACGAAAGTGGTGGTCGGCTGCTGGCTGGACCGCGTTGGCCTCAGCGCTGGGAGCCTTGCTCGTCGTCCTCAGTGTCGTGACACCAGAATTGGATCGCCACCGGATCACCGTCGAGTTCGCTCAGCAGTTGCGTCAAGAAGTTCTGCGCGACCAACCGGTGTGCGTTTACGTTCGCAAAGGGACGTTGCCGGGGTTTCATCCGTCGATTTTTTATCTCGACGAGCCGGTCTACCAAGTCAGTACTCTCGCGGAATTGCTGCAAGAGGTGAAGCGGTCCGGCGACTTGCTGGCGGTGGTTGAGCGAGAGAGCCTGCCGAGATTCCGGACGGTTGCGCCGTTCGTCGACCTGCAAGAGATCGCACGGATGACGCAGATGGTTGGCAGCCGCGAAGCGCCGTTGGTGTGTGTGCGACTGACGGATCGGCGCGAGATCGACCGGCCAACTGCGACTGCGACGAAAGATTCTTCAACAGTGGCCGAGCCGACAAAGAGGCGTTGATCGAATTCTCAAATCCGTCCTATAAGCCGAGGCGAGAAATTCTCCGTAGCTCTCGTGTGTTCACTCCCACCTTCCCCTTCGCTTGGATCGTCGCAATGGCTCATTCGGCCGAATACCTCGCCAATTTGTACGAGGGGTTAGGTTCCTTGCAGAATGATTTCCGGAATTTCAACCTGCTGCGACTCGTGGCCGGTTGCGTGCGTGGGGAACGCGTGTTGGACATTGGCTGCGGTAGCGGTGGGCTGCTCAGTTTGCTTCAGCAGCAAGGGCACTCAACATCGGGGGTCGAGCCGAATGCGGACCTGGTAAGTTTGGCGAATACGCTGCATCCCGAGTTGCGAATCGTCCAAGGGACGGGAGCCGACTTGGATCGAGTGACCGGCTTGTTCGATACGATCACGATCATCGACGTCTTGGAGCACATCGAAGACGATCGCGAACAACTCCGTCGCATTTGGGATCGCTTGGTGCCGGGAGGCCAACTGGTCGTCTTGGTTCCTGCCTTCCCGCTGCTGTACGGAGAACGGGATCGCAATAACGGACACTTTCGCCGCTACACGTCTCGCGAGTTGATTGGCAAGCTGCGTGAGATCGGCTTCGAGCCGCGTCGGCAGCGCTACTGGAATGCTCTTGGCTTCTTGCCGTACGTCATTTCCGGGCGGTTGCTGCATCGCAAACTCAACACGGAGTTACGGACCAATCGGCCCAAGAACTGGTTCCAAAAAATGACGATCCGACTGTTCCACGCCTGGTTCCGCGAAGTGGAGAACCGTCTGAGCTTCGGATTTGGATTGAGCTTTTTGTGCGTCGCCGAAAAACCACGAACGGCCGCAGAGTCCAAGAAGATCGAAGTGGAGCAACGATGTGCCGCGTAGGTTTCTGAGTGACCAGTTTCCCTTCATGATTCAAAGACCGTTTGCATTTTGCCGAGGCCAGAGGTTCAAGGATGAAGCCTTTTCGCACGACGATTGTCGAAATCAGCACGGTGACTCCGATGCGGAACGAGCTGACCTGTGTGCGCGAATTCGTGCGCCGCGTTGATGCCGTGATGCAGGCGTTGTCCGACGAGTACGAGATCATCATCGTGGATGACGGATCGACGGACGGCACCGGTGAATTGCTCGACGAATTGACTGCCGCGTATCCGCATCTGCGGCCGGTGCATCTCACACGCAACTTCGGCCAAGCGATCGCTACGGATGCAGGATTCCAGCAGTCCTCTGGCCGGTTCGTGGTGATGCTCGATGGCGATCTGGAACAACCTCCCGAAGAGATTCCGCGTTTGATCGAAGAAGCTCGCAAGGGATTCGATCTCGTCTCTGGCCGCAGAATCAACCGCGACATCAATACGTTCTTGCGAGTCATCCCCAGTCGCATGGCGAACTGGTTACTGCGTCGCAGCACGGGCTGCCAAGTCCGCGACATGGGCGGCATGAAATGTCTGCGCGGCGACATTGCTCGCGAGCTGCGATTGCGAGCGGGACAGCATCGGTTCTTGCCGGCGCTCGTTCACGTTCTGGGCGGCAGAGTGACCGAGATTCCGGTCGATGCTCATCGCCGATTTTCGGGACAAAGTCATTACGGCATCAGCCGCACGTTCGACGTTTTCTTGGACGTGATTTACTTCGCCTGCCAGACCTCGAGCAAAGGGCGGCCGATGTATTCGTTTGGCCGCCTGGGGCTGGGGCTGTCAGCCGTGACCGGGTTGTTATTGATGCTCACCGCGCTGGCGTTCTTCAGCGGCGCGGCGACGACGGCTTGGCCATTGTTGTTGCTCACGGTTTTGGGAGGTTCATCCTCGTTGGCCGCGATCGTATGCGGAGTCGGGTTGGAGTTGCTCAGCGAAAGTCATGCGGGCATTCTGGATCGGCGTCATCTGCGGATTGCGTCCTCTGAGTCCGTGTTGGCCGAGGTCGAAGCCTCTGCTGAGCCGTTACGCCGCGCCGCCTGAGAATTTCATGTTCGACCCACGGGACCGCAGCCAATTCTTGAACTTCGCCGGCCTGTTCGAGGGCGGATTGGCGTTGGCGGCTCTGGGCGTCGGCTGGTTGGTCGAGATCAATCCCCTCGAGCATTTGTCGTGGAGTTGGCCAGCGGTTGGCTGGGGCGTCCTCGGAGCGATCCCGACGTTTTTGGTGTTCTACCTGACCTATCGCTTTCCTGTCGGCGAGCTGCGGCGGATTCGCGATTTTCTGGCGAGTGAGTTGGCTCCGTCGCTGTCCGCACTGCGTTGGTACGACTTGATTTTGATGTCGGTTCTGGCGGGAGTGTCCGAGGAATTGCTGTTTCGCGGTCTGTTACAGCCGTGGATCGGACCGCTGTGGGGCAACCTCCTCTTCGGAGCCGTGCATTGGATCACGCCGTTGTATGCGCTGATCGCGTTTGCGATTGGCGGTTACCTCAGTTGGACAATGAGCGTCACCGATCCGCCGAATTTGCTGACGCCGATTGTGACTCATGCGGTCCACGACTATTTGGCGTTTCTGATGATCGTGGCGATTTACCGCCGAGAGGCCGCGCCTCCCGCCCCTTCAGAAAATGCCGATTGACGAAACACGAGCTGGTTCCAGAGCGAGCCGCATCCCGGTTGCTGAAGGTCTCTTGACGGTCGTTGTTGGCATCCGGTATCCCACCCGCCCCGGTCATGGCCGTGCGAGCGAATCGCTCGTCACACGCGGCGGATCGAGCCTTGAGGAGTCAACATGTTGGATCAGTGGATGGTCAGTGGTGCAGATCGCCGAGGCGATTGGCAGAACTCGCGTCGCGAATATGCTCGGCAGCGGCAAATGGGGATCGGCGACCTCCTGCTGGAGAATCGCATCGTCTTTTTGGAAGGGGTCATCAACGACGGCGTCGCCAATCTGATCGTGATGAAGCTGCTCTTCCTGCAATCGGAGAGTCGCAATCAAGACATCCATTTGTACGTCAACTCGCCCGGCGGTTCGGTCACGGCGACGATGGCGATCTACGACACGATGCAGTTCATCGACTGCAAAGTCGCGACCTACTGCGTGGGTCTGGCGGCTAGCGGCGGAGCGATCGTGGTGGCCGGCGGCACGAAGGGCAAACGCTACATGCTGCCGCATGCCAAGATGATGATCCATCAGCCCTACGGCGAGGTCGGCGGCCAAGTCTCGGACATCGAGATTCAAGCCAAGGACATCATCGACACGCGGGAGGTGCTCAACGAAATCCTCGCCAGCCATACCGGCCAGCCGATTGAAGTGATCGCCCGCGACACCGCTCGTGATCGGTATCTGACGGCGACCGAGTCAAAGACTTACGGCCTCGTCGATGAAGTCCTCAGCAAATCTCTGCCGGAATCCAAACCGGCCATTGTGTAGTTCGCCACACGCTGTGGCCGGTCTCCTGACTGAGCCACAACAGCAGTTTGAATCACATCTCCGAAAGCGAGTTTTCCATGTCGGTGCTAGTTCCCTGGGTCGTCGAAAAGAGTGGCCGCGAAGAGCGGGCCATGGATATCTACAGCCGGCTGCTCAAAGACCGGATCGTGATCATGGGCAGCCAAGTCAACGACGATGTCGCCAACGCGATCGTCGCTCAGCTTCTGTTCCTGCAATTCGAGGACAGCAAGGCGGACATTCATTTTTACATCAACTCGCCGGGCGGCTCGATCACAGCGGGCATGGCGATCTACGACACGATGCAATACATCAACTGCGACGTCTCCACCTACTGCATCGGCCAAGCCAGCAGCATGGGGGCGGTCCTGCTCACCGCCGGTTGTGCCGGCAAGCGATTCGCTCTTCCGAATGCTCGCATCATGATCCACCAACCGCTGGCCGGCATGCAGGGCACGGCGACTGAACTGGAAATTCATGCCAAGGAAGTCATCAAGGTCAAACGTCGCATGAACGAAATCCTGATGAAGCACACCGGCAAGACGCTCGACGAATTGCAAAACGACACCGACCGCGACAACTTCATGACCGCCGACGAGGCCAAGGATTACGGCCTCATTGATCATGTCCTCAGCAAATTGCCGGTGAAGACTGGCGAGACTACGTAGCCATCACGCGGAGCGATGACGGTTACGTTCGGAGCCATCACGGATGAGGCTCGCTTTTCGACTGTTGCTGCTTGCCGTCATCGCCGCTTCTGGCTGCGCGAGTCGAGGCAACG
Source organism: Planctomycetota bacterium (assembly GCA_003669125.1). Taxonomy (GTDB): domain Bacteria; phylum Planctomycetota; class Planctomycetia; order Planctomycetales; family Planctomycetaceae; genus SXKJ01. Next base: position 870 of record QWQF01000332.1, on the reverse strand, counting down.
TCGATCTGCTCGAAGCTCGGCTGCGGGACCAGGAAGATCAACTCCGCTCGCTGCACGCGCAAGTCGATCGGACGAATTCCGAGCTGACGGCCGCTCGCCGTCTGAATGAAACGCTCAAGCAAAAAGTCGTGCAGCCGGCCAGCCATGAGGCGGCGTTCGATCTCAGCGAGCTGCACTTTCAGGTCACCGGTTTGAAGATCAACCCGCTGCTGACCGGCGGGTTCAATCGCGATGGACAGCCGGGTGATGACCAAATCACGCTCGTCGTCTCCCCGATTGATCGCCTTGAGCAGCCAATCCAAGTGCCTGGCCACGTTGAATGCGAGTTGCTCGATCTGGCCCGTCCTTCAGAGCAGCAACGCCTAGGCCTTTGGGAGTTCGACGCCGTGAAAACTCGTGCCGCGTGGCAGAAGTCACTCGGCAGTTTCGGCTATCGCTTCGAGCTTCCGTGGCAGATGCCGCCGGCGGCCGGTGACCTCGAACTTCGGGTGCGATTCCAGACCGAACACGGCGACCGATTCGAAACTTCAGCCCCGATCCAGATCGCGCTGCCGAAGTCCACTCTCGGCGCGGACCAACCGATGCCGTAATCTGAAGTGGGGCAGGTGTTCAATCTGCCCTTCACGACGGACAGGTTGAACACCTGCCCCACAGCGGACAGCCTCATGCGACGAATCTGTTATCTCTGCCTGATCGGCGCGATTGCTTTCGTGGTGAATGCCGCGATCGCTGATGATCCACCAGCCGCATCGAAGGCGGCCGTCCCCAAGCCGTCGCCGGACGAAATCGAGCAGTGGATTCGCGACCTGAACGCTCCCGAATTCATGCGACGTGAAGCCGCGACTCGGCAGTTGATCGCGACCGGATCCG
>QWQF01000083.1 GCA_003669125.1 Planctomycetota bacterium | reverse complement strand
CGGCTCGCGGTTGGATTCGTCCCAACGAGCGAGTCGTGATCTTCAACACCGGAGCCGCTCAGAAATACGTCGAAGCGATTCGCTCCGATCTGCCGCGACTGGACGTGAACTCGTCCATCGACTGGGAACGGCTCGCATCCGGCGGCGGCTCGTTGCCTCCGACGAGCCACGCTGTTGCCGTTGCTCTGACTCACTCAGAGGTTGTCGTTGCGGACGAAGCCGCCCCGGTTCCTGTGGAGTCCATCGCCGCAGTGGTCGAGCCACCTTCGGTCACGGAGCCTTTTCCGGCGGAGGCTCCGGAAAATCCGCAGGCCTGATCGGGGGCGTCAAGCACTTTCTCGCACCGAAGTTGTGCTCGTCTGGCGGCGAATCAGGACGAGCCTCTTGGCTCACGAGTAATTTTCCGACCATCGTGGTGCTTGGAAAGTTCGCGAGCACATACGCGTTGCCGCCATCGACGATTCGCAGTTCGGTTTGATGCGTCTCTCCGAGTGGCTGGCCGGACGCGGTGGCTGGTCGCAATGAAAGTTGGTGCGTTCCGGCCGACAACTCGATGCGCCGGACTTGGATCTTGTTCGGCAGCAGTCCCCAGCAGCGAGTGTCGGCGTTCTCGGTCGCTTCCCAGGCGACTCCGACTGCGTCGATGGCGAGTTCGCCGAGCGGATTTTCGACCTGGCCAAATTCCTTCGCGGCGTACAGCGCCCCCTTTTTGATGCTTCGACGCACGACGGTGCGTGCGAGGACGCGTGGAAAGATCGCGGCGTATTGCTGAGTCGCCAGTTCGCCGACGTCGGTGATTGTTTCGGTCAGGCCAGCCGGCTTTCCGTCGATCAAGACGCTGACCGATTGCACGCGGTTCGGCGGCACGACGACGACGGGGACTTTCACCGGTGCGAACGTCGGCGTGACGGTGTGCTTGCCGATCGCCGACAAGATGTGATCGACGATCAGCATTGCGGCTTGTGTCGGTCGCTCGAACCGCTCTGCCTTGTACGGGCCTCGACCGACGAGCGTGAAAACGTAGAGCACGCCGTTGCCGGGAGCGGAATGCCGTCCGTTGGTCACTCGTTCGAGGTCTTGCTTCGCCGAGGCGAACTCCGGCTCCCAATTGGCAACGAGTTGGATCGACCGCTTGGCGTCGTCGTAATCGCGATGCGTCGCCTCGCGGAGCATTCCGCTGACGTACGCTCCCAACGCGACGTGTTTGTACGCGAGCTTTGGATTCTTGTCGGCATCTTCGCCGGCCGCCTCAATGATCTGCCGCTGCTTGTCGTTGACTTGCAAGGCGTAGGCGTTCGCATCGCCGCCGTCGTGCATCAAATTGCTCAGCGCGAGGAACGCTCGGATCAGCACCTTCTCGTAGTCCTCGCCGGCATAGGCGCGGTGCGTGTCGTCCGTGAGGTACGACGCAGTTCCCTCGGCGATGTTTTTCTGTTCGAGGAAGTCGAAGCGGTCGCGGACCTCGCGCAGCGTCCGCTCGGCGGTGGCCGGTTTTCCGGACGACAGTTCGATCATCGCCCGTTCGAGTTTGAGGACGTCCGCTTCTTTGGCCCGACGCTTCTTGGGCAATTCTTTGTCGACGAACTTCTCAGCAGAGACGAGATTGCCGGAATGAAACTCGGTGCGGACGTCTCGCAGACGATCGGCATAGCTCGAGCAACCACTGGCAACCAGCAACATCAAACACAGGAGCAAGCTGGCCAATGACCAACGACCAACGACCAATGACCAATGAAGTGCAGCCTGTCGGTTCATTTCAGATTTGAGATTTCAAATCTCCAACCTCACGCTCAGTGCTTGAATATCTTGCCGAACCACGACCGGTGGTAGCCCTTGCGGAGCTTGGCCGACTCTTTCAGGAAGTCGCCGTTGTGAATGTTGACCAACTCCAGCGTCAGCAGGTAATCGCGCTGGTAGTCCTTGTTCTGCTGAGTCGTGCCGGAGGTCAGCTTGGCGAACAGCAGGAAGTCGAAGGGCTGTCCCATCTCCTCCATCACCGCCTGAAAGTTCCGCTGGTTCTCTTTGATGAAGAGTTGATCGGGCGGAAGGCGGAGCTGTTTCAAGCCGGCATCGACGTAGCGGCGGCTGATCTCGTGGTACTGTTGTGACTCGTTAATCGCCGAGTCGATCAGCTCGTAGATTTGTTCTTTGAAATCACCGATCTCTTCGGCAGTGCTGTTCTCGACGCCGACGAAACAGATCTTTTTCTTTTCGCCGATGACCATGCCGGCCGGCTGAATATCAACCGGCTCGCATCCGCGGCCCAGCAACTTGGCGACCGACTCGTCGATCAACCGCTGATACGTTTCGGCTCCGGCGGCGTGACTGCCGACGAGGTCTTTGTCGTTGTCCTTCAGCACATGCGCGTGCTGAGAGCCGCGACATCCCGCCAAGCTGGCCATGCCGCCGGCGAACATCACAGAACCCAGACTCAGAAAATTCCGTCGATCCATTTAGGAATCCCTTCCCCGAGTTTGTTGTGGCCAATTCGAGTGCGGCCATCGCAGCGGCGAATCCTTTCACCACTGGGTACTTCCATCGTCTAGCGTGTTCAAGAACTCCAACCAGAGTCCGAGTTGCCCGAAATCGTAGGAGCCTTGGGCGAGTGCGCGGAGAGGAGATTTTCGAACCGTGAGATGCGCTGTGTGAAGACAGTGAGGGATGTCAATCTGGGCAAGCCAGGCGAGCGTCTGAGTCATGCCGGGCGGCTGGCCAGATATCTCGCGAGTGCATCGTGCCAATCGGGCAACGGCTCGCCGATGACGGACGCGAGTTTGCTGCAATCGAGCACGCTGTACGCCGGACGCTTCGCCTTCGCACCGAACTCCACCGTCGTGATCGGGATGACTTCGACGTCCAGTTTTGCCAGCCGAAAAATCGCTCTCGCGAATTCGCACCACGTCATGCTGCCGGAGTTCGTCGCGTGGTGCAGCCCGAAAGCATCCGTCGCGATCAGCTTCACCAAGGCATCGGCGAGATCGACAGTCGAGGTCGGTGTGCAGCGTTGATCGTCCACAACGCGAAGTTGCTTGCGTTCTCGACCGAGCCGCAACATCGTCTCGACGAAGTTTCCTTTGCCAGCACCACGGAGCGCGGCGAGGCCGTACAGTCCGCAGGTCCGGACGACGAAGCTCCGTGAGCACTCCGCCAAGACGAAGTGTTCCCCGGCCAGTTTGCTGACCGAATACGCTGAGGTCGGCGATGGAACCGCCGTTTCGGAGTACGGTTTCACGATGGCTGGCGGCGGTACGCCGAAAACGTAATCCGTGCTGACATGCAGCAGGCGGCAGCTCCAGAACTCGCAGAGTCTTGCGAGAGAACGCGGCCCAAGTGCGTTGACGGCCAATGCCGCCGCCGGCTCGTCCTCGGCCTTGTCCACGAGGTTGTATGCCGCCGCGTTGATCACCAACTCTGGGCAGAGCGGTTCGAGCACACGCAGGCTGGATTCGTCCGTCAATTCAATGTCGGCATGTTTCAACGCGATGACTTCATGCCCCACCTGCTGCAAACGTGCAAGAAGATCGCAGCCGAGCTGTCCGCTGGAACCAATCAATGCGACGCGCATCGGAGAACTTTCTTCATCGAGAACGACTCGCCATTTCATTTGGCAACGTCGAGCGGTTTGGCGTTTTGGATGACGAACTCCAAAATCGCGACACCGTCTTCGTAGTTCGTTTGGTGGCCGGTTGAGTCGCGCCGGATCAACAGCACTTTTCGATCAAGCTGCTTGAGCACTCCGGCCAGTCGTTCGACGCTGTCCGGCGGAACGAGCGTGTCCTTTCCGCCGGTGGTGATGCCGACGGGCATCGTGAATTTCTCTGGCCAGTATTCGGCGCTCCGTTTTTTGTACTCGTCAGGGATCGCGGCCTTCGTGCCGCCGAACGATGCGGAGATCGCGTCTTGGAAGTTCGGGTACTCCAATAAATTCGCGGTGCCGTTCATCGAGGCGACGCCGGCGATCAAGTCGGGATGCAGAGCCGCGAATGTCAGCGCGGCCGTGCCGCCCATCGAGCCGCCGGTGACGAAGAGTCCGCCAATGCGATGACGCTTCTTGAGGTCGCGAATGATCTGGACGAGATCGGCCTCTGCCTTCGGCCCCATCCAGGAGGTCTTGGCTCGGTAATCGGGCGAGACGTAAATCATCCGACGCTTGGCGGCGACGTCGCGTGCGGCTCGGCATTCATCGCGAGCGTCTCGCACAAACTGCCAGCGATCGGAGCCGTGGCCATGCAGCGCGATCAACACGTCGTGGGTTTGGTCGGGCTGAAAGTCAGCCGGCAGGAGCTGCACGAAACGCTGCTCCGTCTGGTCGCACTCGGCTTGAAAGACGATGTCTTCGAGCTGCGGCGCATCGCCGAGCAATGCCGTCGCCATGACCAAACAGGCCAGGAACGTCGTTGCGGATCGGAACCGAGTGCGGGACATCGCAGCTCCCAAATGAGTCGCAGGCTGGAAAGGCCGCAACGCTGCGGGCCAACATGCGGCCATTAAGATTGAACTGCGAAACGTTAGCAAGTCGGATGGCCGAGTCCACGCGCTGGATGACGTGACACTCGACATCGAGCTGGGACAGATCCGGGGGCGAACGGGCGGATAACGACGACGCTGCTCCGCTGCCTGAGCGGCTTCAGCGTGCTCGATCATGGCGAGGTGCTGATCGACGGCGAATTGTTCCGACGAAGCCGCACCGATCTGCGCAAGCGGCTGCACTTCCTGTCCGACTTTCCGTTCTTTTATCCGCGCATGTCGGTGTTGCAGCACATCGGGTTGGTGGCGAATGCCTACGACAAGACCGAGCCGGGGACCGAGCATCGTGTTGATCGTCGTCGACCCGGAACTGTGGCTGTTCGCGAAGCTGATGTCGTGGCTGCTGTGCCAAACGCAGGATCGGCAGGTCTTCGATCTGACGGGCGCAAACACGGTTCAGCAGAGCCACAGCTTCTCACTGCAATTGGAGACACCGCAGTCGTGATGCTCGGCGAGCCTGACAGAGATCACGGCTTGAGTTTCACTGGTTGCAGTGACTTCACGACCATGTATTCGGACTTCAGGTCTTTGCGGAAGTAGCGTTCCCCTTCGAGGCCCATCGACTCGCCGAGGTACTTGTCGAGATCGACCCCTTCGCCGTGCAGGAAGGCCAAGCGTTGGCCGTTCGGATGCACGAGGACATGCTTCGGCAGGCCCGGCTGATTCGCTCCCGAACGCTGGATGATGCCCGCTCCGCCGAAGCGGCCGTTCGCCGGAGCGGGACGATTCTGAATCGCCGGAGCTGAGCGGTTCTGATTGTTCGGATTGATGAGCGGCGACTGCCTGATGTTTTTCGATGGGGTTGACGTTTGCGGTCGCGCCGCCGGAGGGATTGTTCCCGGAACCAGTCGCGCTCGCTGAGTCGCCGCGAGTTCGGCATCACGGCGGTTCGTCTCTTCCATCAGGCGAGCGAACTCGTCCGAGTCGGCTTTGACTTGTTTGTACTTGCCCAAGGACGCCAGTCGCCGAGCCGCTCCGGCCGACGTCGCTTCGTTCGCTTGCAGGTCTTGCAGTTCGGTTTCGATCGCTGCGAAGTCCCAATCGCGTGTCTCGCGTTTGAGCATCTCTTGCAACTGTTGATCGACGGCCGCGAGTCGCTGCGGTGCGTCGCCGCTTGACGAAGCGATCGGCGCGGTCGACCGCGCTGGCGGCGATTCGTTTTCGAGGTCTTTCGGAGTTGGAGCGGGCCGACGTCCGGGATCTTTGGGGGCGGGGACGCTCTTGCCGTCGGTCGCGACTGAACTGTCTTCGCCCGGTTCGTGACTAGCCATGTCGACTGGTGCGGACTTCGATTCGCCCGCGAAGGGATCGGTGCCGCGAGCACGCGCATTTGCCGCCGACAACTGTTTGTCCGACGTGACGATTTTCGCTCCCGGAATCCAGCGGAAGTGACCTTTGGGAGATTTGATGCGCAGGTAGCTCACCTCGCCCCGTTCATCCTTCAGTGTCTTCTCGCCGATGATCGCGACTTCTTCACCGGGTTGCAGGCGACGTTGCTCGACGTAGTGATCGTCACCAAACGAGGTGCCGACCCAAGCCACGACTTGGCTATCGCCGGTGATGATGCCTCGGTCTTCCTGACGCTTCACATGCTCTTGCCGCACCCACGCGAAGCTGCCGGGAGGCGGCTCGATCATGTACCAGCCACCCGGATCGTGGCGGATGACCGTGACACGGTCTCCCTTTCGCAGCCGAGCCGTCGGGTAGTACGGCTTGTTGCCCGGTCCGCTGCGCGCGTAGACCTCGTCGTCCGCGATGGTCGCGTCGTACGGGAATTTTTCGTTTCGAGACTGGGCGGTCGCTTGTTCGGTGAGCGCCGCAAGCGACGTGACCAACATCAGCGCGATGACGATCGTTCGCATGGCAAGCCTCCATTCGTAGAGCACGCGGTTCGCGTGCCCCGCCGGCCGAATGCCGGAAAGGAATCGAGAAGTGGGTCGGGGTGATATCGGAATTATGAAAAAGCCCTCAAGGTCAGTCCGGCTCGCGCACCTCGACCTCCTCGCCATCCGGGCCGAGCAGGTACGCGATGCGGCCAGCTCCCGGAACAGGAGGCGTGAACGGTTCGGGGTGCGACGGATGCAGTTGTGTTCCCAAGGACTTGGCTCGATTCAAAAAGGCATCGAGGTCTGTGACTTCGAACGCCAAATGCACCGGGCCGGGAATGAAATCGTTCCAGTCATTCAGTCGCTCGTCGGTACGAGCACTGAATAGTTCGAGTCGAATGTCTCCCAGTTTCAGCCAGGCCATCTCGCGGCGTTTGAAGGGCCGCCGTGACAGCAACTCGGCACCGAACAGCTCGGTGTAAAACCTCACCGCTTGGTCCAGATGAGCCGTTTGCAACGCGAGATGATGCACTCGGCAAGCGGTTGTGTCCGGCCCGGCCATTTCTTGAGTCCTCCTGTTGAAATATGCCACACAGGAATCGCGCCGCGCCGATCCTTCGGAATTGCCAAGCTTTGCCAGCGGTTCAGCGATCCGCTTGAACGCATTGGGAAAGCTAGGAAATCTGAACGGCCGTTTGGTTCGGAATTGTTTTGGCCGCCACCGGACGACATCATGCTGCCACGCGTCGAGTCGCCGTTCCGTGCGACTCCGGAGAGAGAATCATGAATCGCAAGCTCACGTTATTGACGGCCGCCGTTGTCGCGGTCGCTCTTGGAATGCTCGACGTTCGGGTGGATCAATCCGCGTCGGCCCAGAATTCACAGTCGCGTGGCAAGACCAAGGCCAGCATGAAGCGCGGCGTGAAAACGAAGCCGGCGGCTCCGAAGTCCAACTTGCCGACCGGGGCCGAGAAGACCAAGGTCGAGATCGCTCCGGTCAAGCCCGAGCTGCGCGACTCGGCGTTGCGGTCGGCGGCGAAGATCGACTCGCTCGTCGAGGCTGGGCTGAAGAAGGCGGGGCAGAAGCCAAACGAGACGTCGTCGTCAGAGCACTTCTTGCGTCGCGTCTATCTCGACATCACGGGCACGATCCCGACCTCGAAGCAAACCGAGACGTTTCTGGCCAACAAGTCGGAGAGCACTCGGATCGCGCTGGTCGACAGCTTGCTCAACCGGCCGGGCTACGCCAGCCAGATGTACGGCTGGATGGCGGACATCCTGCGACTGGTCGATCGCTCGGACAACAACAATTACCTGCGGCCGTATTCCGACTGGGTCAAGGAATGCCTGCGTGACAACGAGTCGTGGGATTCGATGGTGCATGACATGCTGACCGCCGAAGGTCGCGTGTGGGATGAACCGGCGGCGGGCTTCGTGCTGCGTGATCCGGGAATGCCGCTGGACAATCTCAACAATGCGGTGCGGATTTTCCTCGGTACGCGCATCGGCTGTGCTCAGTGCCACGATCATCCCTTCGACAAGTGGACTCAGAAGGAGTTCTATTCGCTGGCAGCGTTCACGGCCGGCATCGAGTATCGGCCGGCCACGAAGATCAACATCGCTCCCAAAGACATCGACAAAGCCTCCAGCAAGGACGGCAAGGAATCCGCTGAGGCTCGGCAAGCGAAGCAATTGATGCGGCTGAATCGCAACGGCGTTTCGAACAACGACAAGAAGCAACTCAAGTTTCCGCACGACTACCAATACAGCAACGCCAAGCCGGAACAGTTCGCGATCCCGGCGGTGTTGTGGGGTACGGCTCCGTCCAAGATCAACAACGCCGACCGCCGCAAAGTTTTCGCGGACTGGGTGGCGACGGGCGACAACCCACGCTTTCAACTGACGATGGCGAATCGGCTCTGGCAGAAGGCGATGGGCATCGGCCTGATCGAACCGGCCGATGACATGAAGGACGAAACCAAAGCCACGAACCCAGAATTGATGGAGTTCCTCGCCAAAGAACTGGTCCGGCTGAAGTTCGATCTGAAGGAATTCCAACGGATCATTTACTACTCAAAGACGTACCAGCGAGCGGCAACTTACGGTGAACTCGATCCTGAGAAACCCTATCTGTTCCCCGGCCCCCTGCTCCGCCGCATGACCGCCGAGCAAGTGTGGGATTCGCTACTGACGCTCACGATGCCGAACCCGGAAATGGTCGTGCGACCGGATGACGACGAGTACGTTGAAACCGTCGCGTTGACTGAGAAAACGACCGCCGAGGAACTGCTCAAGAAAGTCGATCGGCTCGCGGAGGTTCGCAAGGAAGAGGGCAAGAACCGCAACAAGCGACTCTACAAAGGTCAGGAGTTGGTCCGCGCCTCCGAGTTGCCGCAGCCGCTGCCGGAGGGTCACTTCCTGCGACAGTTCGGCCAGAGCGACCGGCAGAGCATCGCCGACAGCCACACCGACGGCACCGTGCCGCAACTGCTGACAATGTTCAACGGCCCGGTCACGCACATGATGCTGGAGCAAGGCTCGGTGATCTACAACGAAGTCACCGCCGAGAAATCGGTCGAAGCGCAGATCAACAAGATTTTCATTCTCGTACTCAACCGCCATCCGACGGCCGCTGAGCGGGTGGTGGCCCAAAAAGAAATGAAATCCGCCGGTCCCGTTGGCTACGGCAACGTGATCTGGGCGCTGCTCAACACACGCGAGTTTTTGTTTGTGCAGTAGACGACTCGACAAAGTAACCCGAAGCGTCAGCGAGGGCGGACGCTCCACGTGCTGGTGATTTTCAAGTCAGAGTTCCGCGAAGCGTTCGCCCTCGCTGACGCATCGGGTTAGTAAGAAGGACCAATCATGTTTCAGTTCGATCCATCCCGACTCGATGACCTCTCACGCCGGCAGTTGATGGCCGACATGGCGAAGTATTGCCTGGGCGTCACTGTGCTGCCGGCCGGCTTCGCGGCGGCACTCGAAGCGGCGGACAAGAAGGCGGCAGCACCAGCCAAGTCCGCTTCGAGCAGCGGTGGCAAGGCCAAGCATCTGATTTATCTCTACATGCAAGGGGCAATGTCGCAGCTCGACACGTTCGACCCGAAGCCCAAGAGCAAAGTGCAGGGGGACACGAAGCCAATCCAAACGAAAATCTCCGGCGTGCAGTTCGGCGAGAAGTTGCCGGAACTCGCCAAGATCGCCGACAAGCTGGCGGTCATCCGCTCGATGAACACCACCACCGCCGCGCACGAACCGGCGCGCTACCTGATGAGCACCAGCTACAAGCCGATCGCGACGACTCGGCATCCGGGGTTGGGTTCGTGGGTTCACAAGATGCTCGGTCGCATCCACAAGGAACTGCCGGTCGCGGTGCAAGTCGGCGGCGGCATCGGGCCGGGATATCTCGGGGCCGAGTTTGCTCCTGTGCCCGTCGGCGATCCGACGCTCGGCCTGCAAAATACAAAGTCGCCGGCGTACCTCAACGATTCCGCGTTCGACAAACGGATGGATCTGTCGCGCGCCTTCGACAACGACTTCCGCAAACTGGCTGGAAAGAATCGCAAGGTCAACGGCTACGACGATCTCTACAAGGACGCGATTCACCTGCTGCGCAGCGAAGACCTGAAGGCGTTCGACATCAGCAAGGAGTCTGACGACGCGAAGAAGGCCTACGGCGACACACGCTTCGGCCGCGGCTGTTTGCTCGCTCGGCGATTGGTCGAGAATGGCGTGCGGTACGTCGAAGTCTCGCTCGGCACTTGGGACCATCACGTTGATCTGTGGACGAAGATGGGAACGATCGGCAGCGACCTCGATAAAGCCGCCTCGAACCTGATCGCCGATTTGAGTAGCCGCGGTTTGCTCAAGGACACGCTGGTTGTGATCGGCACCGAGTTCGGTCGTCGTCCAGAAATCAACCAGAACAGCGGCCGCGATCATCACCCGGCCGCGTACTCGTGCGTGCTGGCCGGCGGCCCGATCAAGGGTGGCCAAGTCTGGGGTGCCAGCGACGCAGACGCCTTCCGCGTCGAGTCCGACGGAGTTACTCCCGAAGACTTCAACGCCACCATCGCTGTGGCGATGGGCATTCCGCACGACAAGGAAATCCACTCGCCCGACGGCCGCCCGTTCACACTCGGCAACAAAGGCAAGCCAATTTCGAAGCTGGTGTGATTCTGTTTGTCCTTCAATCCCACCGGGGCAAGCCTGGTGGGGTTTTCATTTCACGCGATCTCGCTCAGAGCCACCGCGCGATGCTCAGCGACGGAGCGATAACACGCTTCGACCAACGCCATCGTTTTGAGGTTGTCGTCGCCGCTGATCTCCGGCGGTGTGTTGTCTTCGAGGGCGCACAGCAGTTGAGCCATCGGGCCGACGAAGGCGTCGGGGAACCAGACTTCGTCCCAGCGCGGTTGCTGCCATTGGCCGGCGGAGGACGTCGTCGAAAAGTCGAGCGTGCTGGGGGTCCGCTGCGGGTAACTCGGCCAGCCGATCGTGCCGCGAGCGAGGCCGGTCGTCCCCTCGATCCGCCAGCGGATGCCGATGTCGGATGCCGCTCCTTCGAGAGCTGGCCCGGACCAAACGTCGTCCCAGGCCGAGGCACGGAAGCCGTTCGCGTATTCGAGGATGTAGAGACAGATGCCGTCGGTGTGCTCGAACTTCTGCGACGTGCGCGGGTCGGTGCGGACGCTGGCGAAGACTCGTTCCGGATCGCCAAACCAGAAGCGGAACGTGTCGAGGTGATGAATGCTCATGATCCGCAGCGTGACCCAGCCGAGTCGCTGCTGCCACGGCATCCAATGCGGGATCGCCCGCATGTCGATCGACGCAAAGACCGACTCGCCGAGGTCGCCGTGTTCCAGCAATCGCTTCGCCGCTCGCACCGATTGGTCGTAGCGCATGTTTTGATTCACGGCCAGCGTGATGCCCGCCTCGCGGCACAGTCGTACGATCTCGACGGCTTCGGCGTAGTTCATGCCCAGCGGCTTCTGCGCGAGGACCCCGCGAATGTGATCGGTGTGCTTCACGGCTTCGCGGACGACGTCGATCTGCACGTCGGGCGGCACGGCGATGTCGATGAGCTCGACGCTCTTGTCCGCGAGCAACGCCTGGTAGCTGTCATGCACCGTCGCGAGTCCATGCCGCTTCGCGACCTCTTCGGCGCGGCTGCGCGAGCCGGAGCAAATCGCGACCGGATTGAAGCCGGCTTGCCGATACGCCACCAAATGGCAGTCGGCCATGATGAAGCCGGCTCCGATGCAGCCGATGCGCGGCGATTTGTCGCGGGGCAGCTTGGGCCGGAAATCGAGATCGACGGTGATCGGCATGTGCGGCTCCGAGACTTCTGGTGCATGCGGCTCGCGTGGGCGTGTTGCCGATTCGCAACATCGTCCTAGGATCGGCCTGATTGGTTCTACAAGAGGCATCGTTACTTTGCACACGAACGGCCTCGATGCCTGTGATCCTCTCCCCGTCGCACGTCGCATTGGCGGTGAAGTTGACATCGCCGGGTTCCGCCTGAAGGTCGCCCTCGACCTTTTGTATTTGCAAAACTGCTGCCTGGTGAATGATCTGAAAATCCTGTTTCGCACGGTCCGTGTCGTACTGACGGGCAAGGGTGCTCTGTGATTGCGTGGTCAAGCTTGCTCAACACCTTGTTGACAAGGTGGTCGCCCGAATTACGATGCGCCGGTGTAGCACGTCTGCCAATGTGGTGCTCAGACGACCCTGAGCCACACGTTGGCAATAATACGCTCGGCTTCCTCCGCGAATCGGACAGCGTAATATGGTTTCCTCTGTGATTCCCGAAATTCGCAAATGCGGCAACGTGACGGTGATTGCGTTTGGACCGCAATTTGAAACGTTGGATGAATTCGCTCTGGATAAAATCCGAGATTTTGTGTTGGAAGCTGCCAAAGCTGCGGATCCGCCAAAAGTCGTCATCGACCTCAGCTACACCAATTTTTTCGGCTCATCCTTCATCGAGATTCTCTTCCGAGTGTGGAATCGGGTGAACGGAGCCGGTGG
>QWQF01000035.1 GCA_003669125.1 Planctomycetota bacterium | reverse complement strand
TGCCCGACGAACTAAGCATTGAAGATGCCACAGCAGCGGCCATCGATACCTGGAATCGCGAGCCGCTGTTTCACATTTCGAGTCCGTTGGCTGGCTGGTCCGGGCCGAAACCCGCGCGGCATCATGACGAGATTGATATCAACGATTTTCCCGTCTGCTGGGCCGAACTCGGCCTGACCGTTGAAGTGGAAGCCAAGAGCAAAGAAATCGCCGTCAGAAGACTGCAGGACCAGTTCAGACTGAAATTTGGCGGCGGTTGAACGACAGGTCTCGCATTAAAAACTTCGTCGTATCCGCGCCATAGAAAAATTTCACGACTTCAATCACCAGGAATGCCCCATGATCGCCGCCGTAAACCAAGTTTTTGCCCAACCGTTCGCTCCCGTGGTTCCGCGAGCTATGACCATCGCCGTTAGCGGAGCTTCCGGCCTTGTTGGCTCCGCGCTCTCAAAGGCGATCATTGATCGCTCGTGGAAGCTGCGGCGTCTAGTTCGCGGTAATTCGAGCGGTGGGCAGGGCGCAAACATCCCTTGGAATCCGGAGTCCGGGCTGGTCAATTCCACCGGGCTTAGCGGTGTTGATGCGATCGTCCACTTGGCGGGGGACAACATTGCCAACGGTCGCTGGACGCCTGCAAAAAAACTCCGCATTCGCGATAGCCGAGTGAATGTCACGCAGCGACTTTGCAAGTCGCTCGCCGCGATGTCGAATCCGCCGCGAGTTCTGGTTTGTGCGTCGGCGATTGGCTACTACGGCGATCGCGGCGATCATCCGCTCGGTGAATCGGAACTTCCCGGACGCGGGTTTCTCCCTGAAGTTTGCACACAATGGGAGCGAGCGACGCAGCCGGCCGTCGATGCCGGCATCCGGGTCGTTCAGATGCGAATCGGCGTTGTCTTGTCGCCGGAGGGTGGCGCATTGAAGCAAATGCTGACGCCGTTTCGATTGGGCCTGGGAGGAAAGATCGGCAGCGGGAGACAGTACTGGAGTTGGATTTCGCTCCCCGATTTAGTGCGCTCTCTGTTGTTCGCCGTGGAAACCGAAGAGTTGTCGGGGCCGGTGAACGCCGTTGCTCCGAATGCGGTCTCCAACACGGAGTTTACGCGGGTCTTGGGCCGAGTGTTGCGGCGGCCGACATTGTTTCCGTTGCCGGGTTTTGTGGCGCGGCTGGTCCTCGGCGAAATGGCCGATGAGTTGCTGCTCTCCAGCATTCGCGTCGTCCCCGAGCGACTTCAGCAGAATGATTTCCAGTTTGAGCACCCGGACTTGGAAACCGCGCTCCGAGCAGTCTTGAACCGCAAATCATCGTCGCCGAAATGAGCATTGCCATGAGCACTTATCGACTGATCCGCGAGCAAATCATCTCACGCCCCTTGGACGAAGTCTTCGCGTTTTTCGCTGATGCGCGGAACTTGGAAACGCTGACTCCGCCGTGGTTGCAGTTTGAAATCCTGACTCCCGGCGAAATCGAAATGCGAGTCGGCTCGATCATTCAGTACGCGCTGCGAGTTCACGGCCTCCCGGTCCATTGGACGACCGCCATCACAGTCTGGAATCCGCCGCATGAATTCGTGGATGTCCAACTGCGCGGCCCGTATGTCCTGTGGCATCACGGTCACACGTTTGAATCCGTCGGCAACTCAACGCGAATGACCGACGAAGTGAACTACAGGCTGCCGCTGGGCTGGATAGGCCGAGCGATGCACTCGCTGATGGTCCGGCGCGACCTGAAAACGATCTTTGACTATCGCGAACAGACGGTGAAGCAATTGCTCGAAGCGGCCCCAATCGCGATCGCGTTCGATTCTGAGACGCGATTCGAAATCGCCGGTATGCAGCAGCGTCCGGCTTATCCGAAGAGAACCGACGTTTAGCGTGCTGCGGCTGATCTGGTGAATGCAGGAATTCGGAATTCTCAAGAATTGTGAGTTAAGTCGCCGGAATGGTTCCGGTGTAGGTGGAGTGAACGTTTTGAATGATTTATGAAATGACGAATCAGTGTTGATTCGCGTTCGTCAATCAACAAACCCAGCAAGGAGCGTGTGTGATGTTGAGTCGAAGGTTTTTCCTGAGTGTCGCGGCGATGGCCGCAATTGGTGTGGTCCAAGGATCGACTGCGAATGCTGCCGAAAAGGACATTGTGACGACGGCGGTCGAGGCCGGTTCGTTTAAGACGTTGGCGGCGGCTTTGAAGGCCGGTGGATTGGTGGAGACTCTGAAAGGCAAAGGGCCGTTCACGGTCTTTGCTCCGACGGATGAAGCGTTCGCCAAGTTGCCAGCGGGAACGGTCGAGACGTTGCTGAAGCCGGAGAACAAAGCCCAGCTCGTGTCGGTGCTGACGTATCACGTCGTGTCAGGCAAAGTCGCGGCGGCCCAGGTGGTGAAGTTGAATGCGGCAGTGACCGTGAATGGTCAGCGAGTCAACATCAAGGTCGAAGAGGGCAACGTGCGAGTCGATCAAGCGACGGTCGTGAAGGCTGACATTCTCTGCTCGAACGGGATCATTCACGTTGTCGATCAAGTGCTGCTCCCATCTGGCGACAACATCCCGGCGACGGCTGCAAAGGCGGGGACGTTCAAGACGTTGCTCGCGGCTGCGAAGGCGGCCGGGTTGGTCGAAGTGCTGTCTGGTGACAAGCCGCTGACTGTTTTCGCTCCGACGGATGAAGCGTTTGCGAAGCTGCCGGCCGGAACGGTCGAGAGCCTGCTCAAGCCAGAGAACAAAGAGAAGCTGGCGGCGATTCTGAAGTTTCACGTTGTCGCCGGTCGAGTGTTCTCGAACGACGTGCTGAGCAAGAAGGAATTGAAGACCGTTCAAGGCGGCATGTTGACCGCCGCGATGAAGAATGGTGCGGCGACTATCAACGGTGCTGGCCTTGTTGCAACCGACATCGACGCTTCGAACGGAGTCATCCATGTGATCGACAGCGTGATGCTGCCGCCGGCCGCGACGGCCAAGACATCTCATGTGACTCCGGAAAAGGCTCAATTTGTCGCTCACGTCTGCCCGACCTCGGGTCGAGTGACTTACACGATGGTTCAAACTGTCGGCCGCAAGTAAGGTTGATCGAGTGTGATGCCCTGTGCTGGGGCTTCTCGAAGTTCCAGCAAACTCCGCGAGAACACTTGAGCCGTCGTTCGGTTCAGGTGTTTTCGCGTTTGTTGCTGCGACCGTTGTTGGCTTTTTGCCGAAGGCGTGAGACTTCAGTGTTCGGGTTGGCTTGAATTCGACGTCTCACGACTTCTGCGACGCAAAACTTGAGGTTCCGCCGATGTCTCTCGATTCGCAATCTCTGACTTCGGCGACTTGCATCGAGAACCCAGATGTGATCCTGATTGGCAGCGGAGTGATGTCCGCTCATCTCGCGGCAATGCTGAAGTGTTTGGAGCCGCGACTTTCCATCCAGCTCTATGAAGTCACTGACGGGCTGGCGCAGGAAAGCTCGGACGGTTGGAACAACGCGGGGACCGGGCACGCCGGCATTTGCGAGCTGAGCTACACGCCTAAACGGGAGGCCGACGGATCGGTAAACGTCGGAAAAGCGATCGAGATCTTCGAGCAGTTTGAGCACTCGAAGCAGTTTTGGAGCTACGCCGTGGCCACCGGCATGGTGGACAACCCGAAGGAGTTTATTAACTCCATCCCGCACCTGAGTTTTGTGCATGGCGAAGAACAGGTCGATTTTCTGAGAGCCCGACATGCCGCGATGTCGGACCATCATTTCTTTCAAGGGATGGAATATTCGACCGACCGCGCCACCATCGCGAGCTGGGCTCCACTGTTGCTCGATGGACGCGGCGAAGTACCCATCGCTGCGACGAAGATGAATGGCGGCACCGATGTGAATTTCGGCGCGATCTCGCGCCAGCTCCTGCACTGGCTTGGTCAGCAAGAAAGTTGCGGCATCGCCTCCGGGCATCGCGTGGTCGGTTTGCGAAAAACAAATGCGGGATGGGAAGTGCGTGCCAAGCATTTGGCGACGAACGAAGTCCGCACGAACCGAGCAAAATTCGTTTTCGTCGGTGCGGGCGGAGGCAGTCTGCCGTTGCTGCAAATGTCTGGAATTCCTGAAGCCAAGGGACTCGGCGGCTTCCCGATCGGTGGCCAGTGGTTGGTCTGCAACAATCCCAAGGTCGTCGAGAAACATCAGGCGAAGGTCTATGGGCAGGCGCTCGATGCGGCACCGACGATGGCTGTGCCGCATCTCGACACGCGGATGCTTGATGGAAAAAAGAAACTGCTCTTCGGCCCCTTTGCCGCGTGGACGACGAAGTTTCTCCACAAGAAAGGGAGCATCACCGATCTGCCGTTCTCCGTCCGGCCAGACAATCTTGTCACGCTCGTGAAGATCGGAATCCATAACTTGGATCTCGTCCGCTATCTCATTCAGCAAGGGACGCAGAGTATGGCCGATCGCTTGAAAGTGCTGCATGTCTTTTATCCTGCCGCGCAGGGAGCGGACTGGAAGTTGATCGACGCCGGCATCCGCGTGCAGGCGATCAAGAAGACCGACGGCCAAGCGGGCATTGTCCATTACGGCACCGAGGTCATCACGGACGCGAGCCACAGTATTTCGGCACTTCTCGGCGCGTCTCCGGGCGCGTCAGTCTCAGTCAACATCATGCTCGAAGTCATCAAGAAGTGCTTCCCGCAACTGCTGGCCAGTCCCGAGGGCCGCACTCGCATGAAGGCGATGATTCCGACATACGACGAGGACATCAAACTGACCGCAAATGCTGCTCGATTTCGCGAGGTGAGCCGGCAAGCCGAGGAAATTCTGCAGCTTCGTACGCATGAATTCGGAGTGGTGTAACACTGGCAAGAAACCAAATCTGCCGTTTCTGACGGAAGTCGAGATTCGCTTATTCCTTGAGAGAGATTCCAACATGCCACCACCAGACACTAATCCAACGCCGTCTTATCTGGTCTTCGGTGCTACAGGTGGTATCGGCGAAAGCCTCTGTCGCCGACTGGCAATGCGCGGGGCGCGATTAACCATTGCCGGTCGCAATGTCGAGAAGTTGCAGTTGCTGGCCGACGAGCTGCACGCAACCGCCTATCCACTCGACGCAACTCGGTTTGATGAAGTCGAAGCCTGTGTGGAACATGCGATCCAATTGCACGGACGACTGGATGGAATCACGAATTGTGTCGGATCGTTGCTGCTCAAGCCGGCACACTCGACGAGTGAAGCCGAATGGTTTTCCACCTGCGCGACGAACTTGACCACGGCATTCGCGGTCGTGAGGGCCGGTGCCAGGGCCATGTTGAATGTCGGCGGCTCGATTGTCCTGGTGTCTTCGGCTGCGGCCCGAATCGGCTTGGCCAACCACGAGGCGATTGCCGCCGCCAAGGCCGGGGTCATCGGACTGACTCTCTCGGCAGCAGCCACATATGGCCCGCGCCGCATCCGAGTCAATTGCGTCGCTCCCGGCTTGGTACGCACCCCAATGACTTCCCGGCTGACTGCCAACGAAGTCTCTTTCAAGGCTTCGACCGCGATGCACCCTCTGGGGCGAATCGGCGAACCGGGAGACGTTGCCTCAGCGATCGAATGGCTACTAAACCCTGAACAGAGTTGGGTCACCGGCCAAGTACTGGGGATCGATGGCGGCTTGGGCTCCGTCCGCGCACGCTAACTTTTGGAGCATCTCATGAACGCAACCTCGAAACGAAATGAAACGCCTGTTTGGCCCAGCCGATGGCTTACGGCAGCAGGCATCTACAACCTGCTGTGGGGTGTGACGACGATCGCGTTGCCCCAATTGGTGATGAGGCGGTTCACCGCAACCACTTGCCAGCCAGGAATCCCATGTAGCTGACCGCAGTGGCAAGGATACAGCCCCACAATAGATCCACCACCGTCACGACCCACGGCCAATTCTTTACCGTGGCCAGGTTGGTCAAGTCATACGTGGCGTACGTGATCAGGCCGAACAAGGCTCCGAGGACTAGCACTTTCTTCGTCGAGCCAGTTTTTAGGCTGGGTACGATGACGAAGACAAGCAGACCAAACACGAACAGTAGGTAGAATAAGATAGCCGCTGTCCAGTTGGGATTGCTTCGCATCAAAAAGCCGAGATGCCTCTGATAGAATCCGCGAGCGACCAGCACCAACCAGACCATGTCGATCGCGAAAAAGGCTAGAAGCGTACAAAAATACAACTTGAGATAAAAAATCGGCATCTGATCCTCGGATTCCTGCCCTGTGGATTTAGGGCTTTGTTTTCCACCAACAATACATATTAGCAGAGCGGACGGGACGAACCGGCTTGATCGTCGGAGCCATCTTGATCGCTAGAGGTAGCTAACGATGAGCGTACTTGACTGGCAAACGCCGATGCCACGCGTCGCCGTGATAGGTGCGGGAATTTCCGGGTTAATGACCGCCAGGACACTCCGTGATCTCGGTTTCGACGTGACCGTGTTCGAAAAGAGCCGAGGGCTTGGAGGAAGGACGGCAACGCGGCGAGTCGATCCGGGGCTCAGCTTCGATCACGGAGCCCAGTATTTTACCGTCCGAGATCCACACTTCGTTCGACATGTCGAGGCCTGGGTTGAGCAGAAAATCGCCGCAGAGTGGACTGGCCGAATCGTAACCATCGACGGCACCAATGTGCGGCTGAAAACGGATCAGACCCATCGATACGTTGGCGTACCCGGCATGAAGGCCATAGCCCACCACCTTGGCGCTGGCCTGGGGGTCCGCCTGGAGTCGAGAATCGTCCGGCTTCAACGTGTCGGGAAAGGCTGGCAAGTCATGGACGCTGCGGGACAGAGTGATGGGCCTTTCAGCCACGTTTTAGTGTCGCTCCCTGCTCCACAGGCGGCCGAATTGCTCGGCGATCATGCGTTGGCCGCCGAGGTGCGAGCCATTCCAATGACGCCCTGCTGGGCGGTGCTGGCCGCGTTCGACGAGCGTGTTGAGGCAGCTTGGGATGGCGCGTTCGTTCACGGTTCGCCGCTGGTTTGGGTGGCTCGCAACAGTTCTAAGCCGGGCCGCGATGGCTCGCACGATTGCTGGGTGCTCCACGCCTCACCAGAATGGTCGGCGGCCCATCAGGATGTCGACCGGGATACCGTGAAGGCGACTCTGCTCAGCGCATTCGCCCGTATCACGGCCGCAGCCACACTCAACCCAATCCACCTCGACGCCCACCGCTGGCTGTTTAGCGCCACCCCTCTGTCAGTCGATCGGCTGGTGTTATTCGATGACGATACGGGGCTAGTTGTTTGCGGCGACTGGCTGGCTGGCGGCCGGGTCGAGGGGGCGTTCCGGTCTGGTGTTGCCGCTGCGGGTTGTATTCTTAGGCAGTGTGGCATCTCGCTCGACGAGCAACTGCCGACCCGAAATCCGGCCAGGAACAGTGATTCATGACTCGCGTCGCACTCATCTATCCGCATCAGCTGTTCGCCGACCACCCGGCACTTGTCGATGCCTCGCAAGCCGTGCTCGTCGAGGAACCGCTGCTGTTCAATCAATACGCTTTCCATCGCCAGAAGCTGATCCTCCACCGCGCTGCGATGATGCAGTTCGCGGCAGGTCTCCGAAAGCGAAGAATAAAGGTTCATTACATCGAAGCCGGCGAGATGGCCGACACGGCAGCGATTGCCGATCGGCTGAAACAACTCAAGATTCGTTCGGTGCAATATGTTGATCCGTGCGACGATTGGATATCGACTCGACTCGCAGCGGCTTTAGAGCAGCAGGGGATAGCAGCTTCCGTGCTCGATGACCCGCACTTCCTCACTCCTAGGTCGGTGATTCGTGACTTCACAGTCGGCAAACAACGCCTGTACTTCACCGGATTTTACATTGCCCAGCGCAAGCGTCTCGGCCTTCTGCTGGAGAAGGATCAAAAGCCGGTCGGCGGTCAATGGAGCTTTGACCCAGAAAACCGCAAGAAATTGCCGAAGGGCGTCCCCATCCCGACTCTGCGGCACCCTCCCGAGGGGAAATCCGTCGGAGCAGCGAGGCAGTATGTAAGGGCGAGTTTTTCGCAAGCGATTGGTGAGGATGTGGAGTTCGCTTATCCAACCGACCATGCCGGGGCCGCGGCCTGGCTCGACGCCTTCGTTCACGAACGGCTGGCGTCGTTTGGCGACTACGAGGACGCGATCAGTGTGGCGCACGACGTGCTGTTCCACTCGGTACTGACGCCGATGCTTAATGTCGGTTTGCTTTCGCCTCGCCAGGTGATCGAGGCCGCGCTCGCTCAGGCTGAACACGTTCCGCTCAACTCTTTGGAAGGCTTTGTCCGTCAGGTTGCCGGCTGGCGAGAATTCATTCGGCTGGTCTACCTGACTCATGGAAGAGAGCAGCGCACCCGCAACTTTTGGGGATTCACCCACGGAATCCCCGCCGCGTTCTATGACGGCACAACCGGTATCGAGCCCGTGGACGCAGTCATCCGTCGTGTCCTGCGCACTGGATACTGTCACCACATCGAGCGGTTGATGATCTTGGGCAACTTCCTACTACTCTGCGACATTGCCCCCGACGCCGTCTACCAGTGGTTCATGGAAATGTTCATCGACGCCTACGACTGGGTGATGGTGCCGAACGTTTATGGCATGAGCCAGCACGCTGATGGAGGGTTGATGACGACCAAACCCTACATCAGTGGGTCAAGTTACATATTGAAGATGAGCGACTTTAAGAAAGGCCCCTGGTGCGCGACTTGGGATGCGCTTTACTGGCGCTTTATCGATCGCCATTGCGATTTATTTGCGGCGAATCCCCGGATGACCATGATGGTGAGAATGAAAGAAAAGCTTGGCAAACGGATGGCCGAGCACCATCGATTGGCGGACGCCTTCCTAGCCCGACTGCACGGCTAGGCCAGCGATGACAACCCTGTGGCGGCCGTCATTTCTGAACCTTCACGCTGAAAGTCCGGTTGAGAACCCGGAAAAGCAGAACTCTTTGGAGTTCCTCTGTTAATTCAGTCTCGATCTCGCGGTCTCAAGAAGCTGGACGATTTGGACGGTTTTATGCAAATCGGCGTCGTTCAGGAAATGACCTCGAAATAAGGACTTTGCAGATGAATGACATCGTTGACACGGCTGTGGCCGCAGGCGCTTTCAAGACTTTGGTGGCCGCCGTTCAGGCTGCCGGCTTGGTGGATACTCTCAAAGATACAGGGCCGTTTACGGTATTCGCCCCGACGGACGAGGCCTTCAACAAACTTCCTGCGGCCGCTGTCGCGGACCTACTGAAACCCGAAAACAAGGCGAAGCTGCAGGGCGTGCTCACTTACCATGTGGTCGCTGGGAAGGTCTTGGCCGCTGATGTGGTGAAGTTGAAATCCGCCAAATCATTGCAGGGCCAGGAGTTGGCTATCGACACGACGGCCGGAGTGAAGGTCGATGGTGCAACAGTCGTCAAGACGGACATCCTGTGTACCAATGGTGTCATCCACATCATCGACAGCGTGATATTGCCAAAATAACGCTCCACAGGTGCTTGCGATCGAAGGCAACCGACGGCACGTAGCTCCTATTTTACATCGGTTTTCTGGTTTTCTGGCAGCAAACAGCAGTGCGGTTTGTGATCCTAGGAATCCTCTGGCCTATGAACTTCGAGACGCTAATCCTGACTAGACTGCCAGAGAGAGGATCCCTTGATTTTCGACGTTAGACCTGGGTGATGGTGATGGTACTCGTGTTAGCCGTCATAGCCCTGGTGGCTAGCGACCATTCTGGTGAAGCAAATTCATGAGTCAATTCCGAACCAGTCGTAGTCCGGATCGGGACGTATATTAACCATCGACATAGCATTCCGTGACTGCCGTGATTGTATTAATATCCCCCCCTTTTCTAACCCTTACCTTACAGGAGTTCCACATGACGACTGAGCACACAACTAACTGGCCTAGCCTGGCGATCAGCCTCTATGAACAACTGACTGGCAAGAACGCAGTCATCTCCTACGAGTTCGTGGACATGCACGTCAAAGTTCCGAGTGGAACTGGTACCAAGGCCGAGCACGCGGAATGGGTTCTGAGCGGAACGATGAAGATTCGCACTGGAGACGCGGGTCAACTCCCAAACTGACGCTGGCCGGC
Source organism: Planctomycetota bacterium (assembly GCA_003669125.1). Classification (GTDB taxonomy): domain Bacteria; phylum Planctomycetota; class Planctomycetia; order Planctomycetales; family Planctomycetaceae; genus SXKJ01. Next base: position 2,341 of record QWQF01000035.1, on the reverse strand, counting down.
CAAATTGATGCTGTGGTGGATGGCCGGCCTGTGAGCCTCACGGGGGAGAGACAAGATATGGTTCTCTCCGTCGGACACTGGAGGACTCTAGTGAAGATTCGCCGCAGTTCGCGCCCACTCATCCAAACTGTGCGTGAGTTTGTCACGCGTTCTGACATCCGATTGTTCGTTCGGATAAGATGGTTGGGCAGAGTGCAAGTGCATCCGAACCCGTCATTCTGGGTTCGGATACTGATTCCTCGTGCGTAATGTCAAACTCGGTGAATTAGCAGCAACCCAGCGCGAGAATTCCAAAATGTCGGGGCTGATATTATTGACCGGGGCCACAGGCTATGTGGGGGGGCGACTGTTGTCGCTCCTGCAACAACGGGGTAGTCCCGTTCGCTGCGTGACCCGGCGTCCTGATGCATTGGGGGATCGGGTCAATGCCACCACTGAAGTTGTCCAAGGCGATGTCTTCGATTCCGAGTCTCTGCAATCCGCGTTCGAGGGAGTGGAGACCGCCTACTACTTCGTCCATTCGATGGGCGACAACCGCGACTTTGAATCTCAGGATCGGATCGCGGCGGAAAATTTCGCCAAGGCGGCGACACACGCTGGCGTCCGCCGCCTCGTCTATCTGGGCGGACTCGGTAATCCCGATGAGAAGCTCTCGAAACATCTCCGCAGTCGTCAGGAGACAGGAGATGTTTTGAGGGCCCATCACTCGCAGGTCATCGAGTTTCGTGCGTCGATCGTAATCGGTTCCGGCAGCCTGTCGTTTGAGATGATCCGGGCCTTGGTAGAACGACTGCCGATCATGATCTGTCCGCGCTGGGTCCAAGTTGAAGCTCAGCCGATCGCGGTAGAAGATCTCTTGGCGTATTTCATCGGAGCCCTGCAACTCCCGTCAGTTGCATCCCAAGTCTACGAGATCGGCGGTCCCGATCAGGTGTCTTATGGCCAGATCATGCACGAGTATGCCCGACAACGCGGATTGACGCGGTGGATGATTCCTGTGCCTCTGCTGACTCCCTACCTGTCCAGTCTGTGGTTAGGGCTCGTGACGCCACTCTATGCACGCGTCGGTCGCAAGCTGGTTGAAAGCTTGCGTAATACTACGCTCGTCTCGAACAACCTCGCGGAAACGGTGTTCGCGGTGCGTCCTCGTTCGGTTCGCGATGCAATTGCTCGAGCATTGGTAAACGAGGATCGGGAATTCGCTGAAACCCGCTGGTCGGATGCGCTGTCATCGGCCGGTCAGTCGCAATCTTGGGGCGGTGGCCGGTTCGGTTCACGGCTTGTGGATTCGCGTACGGTCACGGTCGCTGTTCCTCTCGAACAAGCGTTCGCACCGATTCGCCGCATTGGCGGTCGGACCGGCTGGTACTACGGTAACTGGCTGTGGTCACTGCGCGGATTCCTAGACCTACTGATCGGTGGAGTCGGTGTTCGCCGTGGTCGACGGGATCCGAACAATCTGCATGTCGGAGAGCCACTCGACTTCTGGCGCGTGGAAGTTTTCGAGCCAAATCATCGACTGCGTCTGAAAGCGGAGATGAAACTGCCTGGGCGGGCATGGCTGGAGTTCGAGGTCAATCCTTGCGAGCAAGGAAGTACGATTCGCCAGACGGCGATCTTCGACCCGTTGGGACTGGCCGGGCTGCTGTATTGGTACGGAATCTATCCGCTCCATCAATTCGTGTTCGCGGGCATGCTGCGGAATCTGGCCCGCGCTGCCGAAAGTTCCGATCGTGATTCTGCACCGTCACACGACGTCGTGACCGAGGCGACCGCTCCGGAAGTACATTCATCGCGAGCTCCGCTGTGAGCGAAAGCAAAGGGTGTGGCATGAGTCGCTCGACAGACAACTTACAATCGCCGAACTGGGCGACTGGTTGGCTCTGGGCCGCAGGCATCTACAACCTGCTGTGGGGTGCAACGACGATTGCGTTTCCCCACTTCCTATTCGATGTCTCTGGCATCGATCGGCTGAATTATCCGGAAATCTGGCAGTGCGTGGGAATGATTGTTGGCGTGTACGGCATCGGCTATCTCATCGCGGCCGGTGACTCGCGAACACATTGGCCGATCGTGCTCGTGGGGTTGCTGGGGAAAGTCTTCGGCCCGATCGGGTTCGTCGTGGCTCTTTTACGAGGGACGTTTCCACCACTGTTTGGCCTGACGATCCTCACCAATGATCTGATTTGGTGGATTCCTTTCGCGATGATCCTTTGGGATGCGGCCAAGCATCGGAAAGATGATCAGCGATCCGGCATGTGGCTACGAAGGCAATTCATCAAGGAAAGCTCGATCAAAGCCCCACCTGAGGTTGTCTTTGGCTTTCACGAAAGCCCGGATG
>QWQF01000133.1 GCA_003669125.1 Planctomycetota bacterium | reverse complement strand
TGCACTCTACGCGCTTGACTACGCGCCCGCAAAACGGGGGGAAGTCCAGGGTGCTGTGGCCCGCCGTCAGCGACACAATCAAACCGATCCGCGCGACAGGCGTTTTGGCGTTGAGCGGCACGGGCGGCAGGATGGCATCTGTCGGTGAGTCGAGCAGGCGCGGCACAGGGCGGAGGATGCTCGCAATGCCGATCTCAGGTGATTTCGGCGCGTCGAGACTGTCCGGCCACCAAGCAGGGGGTTGCCACGAATTCGAGTCGAATCACTTGCTTGTCGCCGAAGTGTGTTGCCGATCCTCTTACCACACGAACGTTGAAGTTCCTACGCGACGAAAGGATTCGTGAGCGACTGAAAGCCTTCACCATGTCCTTCCGACCGACGACCTTTGTCGTTGTCACCACCGGCCTGATCGCGGCCGCAGGACTCACAGGCTGCCAGGTGCCACGATCCGTCCGATCGTTCGAACTACAATCCTTTCCGTGGCGTCGGATGCCTCAATCACATCCGCGTCACGAAGAAGATCGGACAGATTCAGAGACGTACGTTCCGGAATCTGTCGACGTTTCCAATTCGATTCCGCAACCGACGTATCCGCAGCCCACGGTTCCTGACCAACCGAAGCTGCGGCTACCACCCGAACCGACATTTCCGTCCGATCCGGCCACGAACCTTCGACCCATTCCGGTTCCGCCGGCAGTGGAAGTTGGTGCACCGCAAGCTCGGCGTTGGAAACCCTCGCAACCGAATCGTCCAGCCGCACAAGGGCCACAGTACACCAGTCAAAGCGAATCGTCGGTGGAGGATTTCGATCTGCCTCCAGCGCGAGTCACTTACAACAACGAGACCACCACCGAGGAGCCAGCCACTACTCCCGCGCCCGAACCCAGCAGCGCCTCGCAACCGCAACTGTTTCGACCGGCCGGGTCTGCCAAGAACATGTTCGAGACCATGAAGCGCAAGCTGTCTCGATAGTACGACCGAACGTCATCCACGAAATCACCTCGCGAACCATCGCGGAGTTCTAAGGACCACAATCGCCCCGGAGTTGATTCATCGAGTCTTTTCCAAGTGTCCTTGGGGCTGGGAGGGTTGGGGTGTCGCTGGGAGCTTGCTCCCGCCACCTCAACCCTTCTCTTTTTTTGTAGCCCGGACGTCCACACGTCTGGTTACTTCAGATCGTTCGGCTTCACCGTCAGCGGAGCCGCGACGCTCGGCTTCTCTTCGCTCGCCGGCTTTTCGAGCGGTTCCAAGAACCAGCCGAATCGCATCACGATTACTGGCTTCGGCTCGGGAAAAGTCTCCCCGGTCATTTCCTGGAGAGCCCAGCGATTCGCCAAGTTCATCGTCTCCGGTGGACCTCTGCTAAATAGGAATTTTCGAGTCGGTTCCATCTGGGTCCGCGTCTTCATTCGCGCCATCGAAATCACGCTCATGTTTCGCACGGAATCCCATTCGCCAGGCATGAGGCCGGATTCCGTAAGTCGCTCGAACAGCAGCTTCGCCAACCCTTCATCGGGCTGATCGGCATGCAAATGCCCAAGTGACCAAATCGCCGCACAGCGGGACCGCTCCCCCATCACGAAGTCCTTGGGAATGTATCGTTTGAGCAATTCCTTGGCCGGAGCGTACTTCATCATTCCAAACGCTTCACACAACAGAGCGACCTGAATGTCGAGCGACGAACTTGCCCCTGATTTCTTCCGGATTTCGGTTTGACGAACGGCTTTGTCGAGCATCGCAGGGAGCGTCTCCAGTATCGCAAATTTGCGCAACCCCCACGCGGCAGTAATCAACACTTCGTCACGCGGCGATTCCAGCAATTCCACCAACCGACTCGCGACCGTCTTGTGATCGAGTGCCGCCAGCAGCAGGGCCGCCTGCTCCTGCCCACGCCAACTGTCGCCGGCCAACACGGCACTCGCCCCCTCTCGGATCGATGCGTCGAGTTCCGTTGTCTGTGCCAGCCGAAACAACGACTCGCGCACCGCCGCTCGCAGGCCCGAATGCGGATCATCGAGCATTCGAGTCAGCATGGCGACTCGTTCCGGAGTGGGTCGTGCCACGAATGCCGACACTCCTTGTTCGCGGACGTTCGCGTCGTCGTTCCGCATCGCTTGTTCGGCGATCGGCACAACAAGACTCGGATCATTCGCATTCAGACTGACCAAAGCCGCGGCGGCAACGCTCGGTTCGGCGTCTTGCGCGAGTTGCAACAAGGCTGCTTGTGTCGCATCCGTGCGATGCCGATCAAGAAGCGCCACGGCACACAAACGATCAAAGATGGAAGACGATGTCGTGTTCCTGAACCGCAGAGCATCCTCTTCCAACCCCGAACTCTTCAACGAGCCAGCGGATCGAGCCGCCTCCAGTCGAACCGCCACCGGTCTCAGCGAGTCATGCATGATCTTCAACAGAACTTCAGCGTTCGCCCCGTCTCCGACTTCACGCATGCCGCGAATCGCCAGCATCAAATCGCGCAGGTGTGTGTTCGGCGTGATCAGTCGCTTCTGCCAAACGCTGCGAATCGGCTCAAATTTCCACTTCGCCAAAACTGGCTCGACCAGTTGCCGCAGGTCGGTTCCGTGCCGCTGCGACGCCTCGAACAACGCGGCAGCGGTGTCCCGCGCGTCCAAAACGATGAGCGCTCGCGCCGCGGCGAACCGCGCCGCTGAATGCGACGACTCGGCAGTCACGACTTTGAGCAGTGCCGGCTTCGACTTTTCGATGTCGGGGAGTTGGAAGGCGTGAGCCTGTGCGATCGACTCCGCCGCCATCCGCTGCATCTCGGCTTCCGGCCGAGCCAAGGCTTTCAGCCACAGCGACAACAGGTTCTCCGGAAATCGCTGTATCGGTTCGGGCGGAGTCACGTCGGGATCGTGATCCATCGCGAACTCAATACGGATCTCGGCGCGAGCCGTGGCGACCGTCAGGCAAAACATCGCCAGCCAACAAAACATCGCACGCATCAACGGCTCCCCAAATGCTCACGCTACTGCGGTCGCGAAATCCGCCGAGTTTGAACCACCAATACCAACAGACTCACCGCCGAACTGATTCCCAGAAACCACCAGTTGCCCGGAATCAGTTGATAGTCTCGAAACCCGGACAATCGAATCACCGACAATGCCGCCGCGATCGGATTGATCAGCAAAGCGTTCTCGACCGCATCGTGCCCGAACGGCGCATCGCGCCCCAACCACACCAACAGCGGCGCTCCGCAGACCGCCAACAACGCCGCATACGAAGCCGCCGTTGCAGGAGCCGTCCGGTGAAACAGGCTGCCGATCGCCGCGCTCAGCAACATCGCAAAGCCCGCCGTCGCCAGCAGGCAAATTACCACACGCTGCACCTGCAACGTCAAACCCGGTTCGATGTAAACCATCACGAGATAACCCGGCAGCGTCGCACACAACACCAGCAACAACGTCAACAGCACGCTCAGCAGCTTGCCCCACAGAATGCTCAGCACGGACATCGACGTCATCTGCAACAGCGGCCACCCACCGCTTTCACGCTCGGTGCTGATCAAGCCGGAGGCCAAGCTGGGAGTAATCAGGACCAACAGAGCCACTTGCATCAACACCATGATGCCGCCAATCGTGTCGACTCCCCAATCGACGGTGCCGGTCACGGCGACATACGTCAGCCCCAGCGACAGCACGGCACAGATCGCGATCAACCTCAGCAACCAATGCAGGCGACCGAACCGACGACAACGAAATTCCTTGACCATCACCGGATTGACGAACGGACCGATGGCTCGCGACCGTCGTTGCGGATCGACCAGAAAGACCAGTCGCCGCAGCAACTGAGTTCCGAGACTCTGATCGTTGCTGATGACACCGGCTTCGCGAGCCTGATCGAAGATCGTGTGGTTCAACCGGCTGATCGTCCACGCAGAATAAATCGCGGTCAGAACCAGCGAGATCAGCACGAACCGTCCCGGCACGTCCGACGTCGAGACCAATCCGACGGCTCCGACGTCACCGGTTCCCGTCAGCGACATCAGTGAGGCGAACGGCGACACGCATCGCAACCAATCACTGACGTCGGCTAAATACGTTTCCGTTCCTTGAAAGAATTGATGCGGCCCAAGCGTCAACACGCTCGACATCAGCACCAATCCATAAGTCCAGCGAACGGCCGCGTCGGTGGTCGTGGCGTAGGTGCTCACGAGCAGACCTAACGTAGAGAGTTGCAACACAACTAATGCCAGCAGCAAATAAACGGCGAGCAGATCGTCTCGCAGCGAGATGCCGCCGAGCGCGTAGCACGCCGATGCCGCAGGAAGACTCAACACCAACATCAATCCCGCCAGTCCGAGGACTCCCAGCAGCTTGCCCCAAAAAATTCGCCACGAACCGAGCGGTGTGTTCAACAGCAAGGCCAGCGTTCCTGAGTTTCGTTCGCGCACGATGCTCGTGGCGGGGAACACCGGCAGCATCAACAACAACACCGACAGCAATCCGTACCCGAAGAGCCGAAAGACTTCTTGCGATCGGGTTCCCGACAACGCCATGCGCGGATCGGTCGGCCAGCGAATGATGACCAGCAGTGCGAATGCCGCAGACAGTCCGCATTGCAACAACAGCATCCGCTTCTGCCGCAGCGCCGTGATCAACTCACGCTGCACGAGTGGATTAGCCATGCGCGATGCCTCCCACGGCAGCCACCGCACCGGCAGGTTGAGGTGGTTTGTTCGGCATGGTCGGCCGAGCGAACGAAAGGAAGGCCTCCTCCAAATCGGTTTGCAACTCGCGGAACTGTGTCACGCGAATCCCACTGCGCACCAACTCGGTCAACAGATCGCCCAGTTGAGCTTCGGGCAGCGCGGTTCGAAACCGGAGTGCCGATTCTTCGGGGGATGCGATCAACTCCGCGTCGGTTTCGATCATGCGACGGATAACTTCGGAAGCCGCGGCAATCTGTTCGACCGACGTCAACTGAACCTCGATGGTCCGCTGTTGGCTGACCATGCGGCCGATTTCCTCGACCGTGCCGAACGCTCGCAGCTTACCGTGAGTCAGGATCGCAACGTGATCGCAGATGCGAGACAGCTCTGACAGAATGTGACTCGTGACCATCAGCGTCTTGCCGAGCTTCGCTAGCCGGATCAGCAAATCTCGCATCTCGATGCGAGCCTGCGGATCAAGCCCATTTGCCGGCTCATCGAGAATCAAAACTTGTGGATCGTGCAGCAACGTGCGAGCAACGCCCACTCGCTGCTGCATTCCGTGGCTCAGAGTTTCGACAAATCGGTCGCGCATGTACGTCGTGCCGGTCGTCTCCATGACCTCGTCGATCCGGGCAATTCGCTTGCGGCGAGGAATCCCGAACGCCGCTCCGAAGAAGTCGAGGTACTCGCGAACCCGCATGTTGTCGTACGAGCCGAACCGATCGGGCATGTAGCCCACCAGATGTTTGATCCGCCGCGCATCGGAGACGCAGTCAGCATCGCCGATCCGCGCCGTACCGCTCGTCGGCCGAGCCAACCCCACCAGAATTTTGATGGCCGTGGTCTTCCCCGCTCCGTTCGGACCGATGAGTCCGAGAATCTGTCCGGCCGACATCGTCAGCGTCAAATCGTCGAGCGCCGTGAAATTGCCGTATCGCTTCGTCAGGTGCTCGATCACGACCACCGGTTTTTCGGAGTTCATTCCTCCATCCTTTCGGCTCATCAATTGGCCTCGGTCGTTTTGACGTACAGTTCCAGCGCGAGCGACTCGATTCGCCAGTAGCTCAGCTTCGCGTCTCGATCAGGAGTGAGCGTCGCTTGGTCGAGAAGCTTCGGATCACCCGCCGAGACCCGCAGCAACAAGCCGCCATCGGCAGCCACTTGCAGGACTTCGGGATCGGTGATTTCAAGCGACACGGTCCCCACGGGATCGGACCAAGATTTGATCGGCACAACGTCGTTCTGATTTCGTCGATGTCCCGCAATCTCCAATTGAACGATCGGTCCAGTCACTTGGACGGTTAACCGTCCGCGTTGCACGGCCACCGGCAGCAACACGCGAGGAATCTGAAACCTCAACCATGTGGCCGTCGGCAGACTCTTTTGTTGCCACTCACGATTTCGATAGTCCCACAATCCGTGCGATCCGTTTTCGTCTGGTCCGACCGTCTCGCGATACGGAAGCAAGGGAGCCGCGAGTGACACTTCGGTTCCAGTCGGTGGCCGTTCCAACTTCAGAGGCACCGCCACCAACGCCGATCCCAGCGACTGACGGTTCTGCGCGAATTGAAATCCAAGGTTCCACGGCTTCGACCAGAACAGCAACTGCGGCTCGGCCGGATAATCGCGGCGTTGTGGATCGTTCAAAAGCTGTATGAGCGTTCGCTGACGACGATGCTGCTCATCGCTCAACAGGTCCGCCGCAAGAAACTGCTCGGCCGTGAACACGGCATTCGAGCGAGCCACGAACGTCCCGTCGTCCCGAAGTTCCACGCCGATGCGACCGTCGCGCGTCGCCAGCATTGCATCGGTCGGCTCGTGCGCAGCCGGCGCATGCAATCGTCCCGTCAGTCCCTCCGGGCCGAATGTTGCGTGAGCCTCCATCCGTTCGGGCGCGGTCGTCGATTGTTGCAGCGTCGCGTGCATCAGTCCGGCGGACTCCGGCAGATTCTCCCACTGCCACTCGTCGAGATCGTTCCACACCATCCGACGGGTTGTCCCCTCCAGGCCGGTCATGTCCGGCATCAGCCAACCACCGTGATTCGATGCAGCCGTCACCACTCCAGAATCGGGAGAAAACAATCCGGCGACACCTTCGACACGGACGTCGTCGGTCCCTGACACCGCGCGCACGAATTGCACGCTCGCCACCGCAGCAGGAATCGATTGCCGCTGTTGCCAACCCAGCCACACCAACAGTCCGCTCACCGTCAGTGCCAAGACCGGACTGATGACTCCCAACAGTTCCAATCGTCGTCGCCGCCACATCCAAAGACCCGACACGGCGACCAAACCACTGAAGCCCAGCAACAAGCCGATCACCTGCCACCGCGCGGGGATCGAATACCCGACGTACTCCTGCACGAGCGGCTCCAACGTGACCTTGGTCAGCCGCGGTTCCGGACGCGGTCGAAAGAAATCCAACGCAATCTCCCGCATCGCGCCCAACGGGATGAACCTCGCCTGCCGAAGAGTTTCTTGAGACTCCGCAGCGGTTGGTGATCGCGACGCGGCACTGGATTCCGCCGACGAAGCCGGAGTGGGCTGCTCTGCTTGTTGACCGTCCCTCGGCACGGGACGCTGATCCCTCTGTGAAGCGGATTGTCCAAGTCTCGGTACGGTTGCGTTGTCTGCCGCTGTTCGCGCACGCATCCAACCGTTCGGAGCCAACGTGGTGACCAGTAATCGCCCCTCGCCGCAATTTTTCCAAAAGGCCGCCGGCCAACCATCAACTGTGCAGGCCACCTCAACCTCTGACGTCAACATCCGCACGAATTCGACCGGTCGTTCGTGATCGTGAGTTTCGCTCGCAATGTTGCCGTTCGGAGATTTCATTTCCAGACGCACCGTCGTCAGACCCACTCGATCAACAACCTGACACAGTGACTCGTCCCCCAACAATCGCTCCAACACCAGCGGATCGGTCTGATCGAGCATCACCCACAGAGTCCCGCCGCCAAACAGCCATCGACGAATCGCCGCCAATCCCACCCCATCGTTGATGACACGGTCGTCGGCAATCACCAATTGGTCGAGCGTCTGCAAGCATTCTTCTCCGGCGGGAAGCAGCCGATCCGTCAAGCTCGTCATGTGCCCGTTGCGGATCGAGAACAACTGCGAACTCTGGACCAGATCAAGCGGAGCCATCGCGTCTGCGTCCGTGGACGTTCCCAAACGGCCAATCACGCCCGTCACCAACTTCCCCTCGCACGCCCGCAGGATGCCGTCGAATTGCAATGCCCCCGAATCACTGCGGATCAGAACTTCCCGCTGCCGAGACGCGTCCATCACGAGCGTGCGGAATTCAAATCGATCCGGCCCTCGCGAAGATTTCGGAGGCAACAGAATCGAATGCCAAGCCTGCAAACGCGACATCGCCGGAATCCAAACCCGACGGCCGTATTGCAGAGTCGGCTCGTCCTCGAAATACGACGCAGCCAAAACCTCAACTGGCTCCGACGTCGGATTGGTCACGCTGATCCGCACGATCCCCCATTTGCCAGCGACGTAGGCATAAGTGCCGGCCGAAGAAACATGCGCGATCGAGTAGCTGATGTGATCTTTGGCCTCGTCACCCCGCGCGTCGCGCGGCAGCAGCCAACTACCCATCGCCGAAAGCAGGCCGATCAAGCCCAGCAGAAAACCGAGACGCTCGAACCGGCTGCGACCAAGCATGGTGTCATCAGATTTGTCGGAGAGAATTGGCGGCGACCAAGTGAACCAGCCAGCCAATCTATACGGCGTCCGACAATCCAACCACCGAGTCACGTCAAATTTCGCGAAGGCGCTGGCGTCGATCTTCAAAACGCCAACGTCTGACACAACGCCTTGACGAGCACTCGGCTAACGGGCCAAGGATCGCACCGCACGCAACTCAGCGCTGTTGCCATCTTCGGCCGCCGAGCCATTCGTCTCACTGGCGGTTTCGGCAGCGAGCTTGTCCAGGTACTCGCGGAGGTAGTTCACTGTCTCGTCCACCGTGTCGGCCTGAATCAGCATCAGTTCGCCAGGGCTCTGCGTGGACAATGCTCGCTCGACCGCTTTGACCGCACCGCTGATTTCTTCGATCTGTTGGGTGCGACGGGGTTCGACAGACTCGATCCCCTGGCGGATCAGACGAATGATTTCACCTGGAGGACGACCGCGGAGGTAGTGATCCTCGTAGACGATCACTCGGTCAAATGACTCGCCAAGAAGCTGCCCCTGGCGGTGCATATCGCAGTCGCGGCGATCACCGGCGGTCGAGTACACGCAGGTGCGCCGTGTGTGCGGATAGTTCTTCAGTGCATCGATCAAAGCCAACAGCGCGGAACTGTTGTGGCCGTAGTCGACGATGACGGTCCCGCCGCGAATCTTCAGCACATTGAAGCGGCCAGGGCTGGCCTCGAGATTCGCCGCAAACGAATCGACGCGGTCACGGATGACATCCAAGCCGATCCCCAAACCCCAAGCCGCCGCGATCGCGCACAGCGAGTTTTCGACCTGGAAACCGATCTTGCCAGCATGCGTCAACGGAATGCGATCGAGCGAGACCAGCGGCTCTTCACGCAGGCCTTCAGCCAACACCACATGGTGCTCTTTGATGAAGATGGCTCGGCCACCCTTCGCCAGATGATCAAGAATGACCGGATGCTGGCCGTCGATCGCGAAGAAAATGACCTTGCCTTTGCACTTGGGAGCCATCTCGACCGTATGCGGATCAGTCGCATTGAGCACCGCGTAGCCTGTCGCCGGGACGACATCCACAATCACGCGCTTGACCTGAGCCAACTTTTCCAGCGTTTCGATGTCGGACAGGCCGAGATGATCCCCTTCGCCGATGTTCGTCACGACGGCGACGTCGCATTTGTCGAAGCCCAGGCCGGCTCGCAGGATTCCTCCGCGAGCGGTTTCGAGCACAGCCATCTCGACTTCGGGATTCAGCAGCACGTTGCGAGCGCTCTGCGGTCCGCTGCAATCGCCGTTGTCGATGCGACGGTCGTCGATGTAGATGCCGTCGGTGCAGGTGTGAGCGACCGTCTTGCCGGTCCCCTTCAGAATATGAGCGGTGAATCGCGTGGTCGTCGTTTTGCCATTCACGCCGGTGATGGCAACGATCGGAATGCGACCGTTGTCCCCTTCGGGAAACAGCGTTCCGATGATCGCCTCGCCGACGGGGCGCGGTTGTCCGGAACTCGGCGCGAGGTGCATTCGCAATCCGGGAGCCGCGTTGACTTCGACAATTGCTCCGGTCCCCGGCTCGCAAGGTTGAGCGATGTCGATCGCCACCACGTCGATCCCCGCGACGTCCAGGCCAACCATGCGAGCGGCCTCGACCGCGCGAGCGCGCCATTCGGGATGAACTTTGTCCGTGACATCCACCGCCGTGCCGCCGGTGCTGAGATTCGCATTGCGGCGAATGAGCACGCGCTGTCCAGCCGACGGGACTGAGTCCCCCGTGAAGCCCTGCTCTTTGAGTACGACCTGCGCGGCATCGTTGATGTGAATCTTGCTGAGCACCGTGCCGTGATGTTCGCCGCGTCGTGGGTCTTGATTGACGATGTCGATCAGTTGCTGAATCGTGTGCAGTCCGTCACCGATGACGTTCGCCGGTTCCCTGCGAGCCGCCGCGATCAGTTCGCCGCCGATGATGAGCAACCGATAATCGCAGCCGGGAATGTATTTTTCGACGATGACCGCCGAGCTTTCGGCGTAGGCGATCTCATACGCCCGCACGACTTGCTCTTTGGTCGAGAGATTCGTGGTCACGCCGCGACCTTGATTGCCGTCTTGCGGTTTGATGACGACCGGAACGCCGATGTCCTCGGCGGCTTCCCATGCGTCTTCCGCCGACTCGACCGGGCGGCCTTCAGGAACCGGGACACCGATTCCGGACAGCAGGTCGCGAGTCAGATTCTTGTCCTGTGCGATCGACTCGGCGATCGCCGTCGTGCGATCCGTTTCCGACGCGAGAATGCGGCGCTGCTTCGCACCGAATCCGAACTGAATCAGGCTTCCCTTATTAAGCCGCCGATACGGAATGCCTCGCGCCGTCGCGGCGTTGACGATCGCCTTTGTACTGGGGCCGAGGCCGATATCCTGAGCCAGTTCTTTGAGTTTTTCGATCGCGCCCGCGACGTCGAACTCTTGGCCATGAGCCGCCGCCAGGATCAAATCGCGAGCCACTTTGATGGCCTCGCGGCAGACGTCTTCTTCGATGTACTCGATCGCGACTTTGTAGACGCCGTCCTCATTGCTCTCACGAGCACGACCGAAGCCGACGACATGTCCGGCTAGCGTCTGCAATTCAATCGTGACGTGCTCAAGGCTGTGAGCCAGATAAGTCCCGCGCCGCAGCCGCTGAAAAAAGCCGCCACGCTCTCCGACGCTGCAACGATGCTCGATCATCGTTGGCAGCCAAGTCATCAACCGGTCATTGAAGCCGGGAATCTCGTCGGAGGATTTGTCTTTGAATTCGCCCAGGTCGACCCAGACTTCCAAGACCGGAAAATTTGCCCAAACGTTCGGACCGCGAAGTGCCTGAACTTTTCTAAATTCCATGATTCCTACGCTCGGTCTCGTCAGTGAGACCATGTTGTTGAGAAAACGGACGGCGGGAGGCGGGAAGGCGGGTTTGGCAAGTCTCTCTATCGGCAGGCAGACAGCAAAGCTTGTTGGGTTCGCGTTGAGTCTGCTCTGTGAACCAGCCGGCGGAGTTCCTCATGAAGACCGTTGGCTTTCTCGGGTTCCGCAGGACGTTGCGCGACGTCTTGCGGAGTCTGTTTGTCACGAGACCAACTCGTGACGGAATCCATTCGGGGGGCTGACTCCTTTCAAACGTGGAGTAATCGTCGCCGTGGGAGAATTGTCGGCACAGCGTTGGCCCGGGAAACGAAACTTCGCAAGGGGCCAATCAGCCCAACCGAGTTCGCGAGTTTCCAGCCACAGGGAAGTTTGGTGGGAAGTTTGGTGGGAAGCTGCGAATTCCGATCGGACTCGCGCAGGCAGGTCATGACGAGCGAGCGAATTGCTCTGGCGGGACGATACCTTTCGAAGCCAACCCTCACGGCGTCTCTGCCACGAGGTTCAGCAAGAAGTACGGCGGCGAGCCACCTTGCTCCCGACGTCATCAGACGAAACGAGATTAAATCAACCCTGCCTCGAAATTTGCAATCCCCTAAATCGACATTTCGAGCCAAAGAAGCCGGAAATCGAACCCGGCCGTTGACAAAGTCCCCCAGACCCGGAAAAAGGCTGTCCGCGTGGCCGACGCTGCCAGCGTCGCTCGGATGCGAGACGTATCCGCCACGAAAACCTGGAGATTCTGCATGGAAACATTGCGTCGAGCCGTTGCCTGTCATTGCCTTCCGCAGCCCATTCGCCGGGCGATTCACGCCGCCGTCGAGCTGGGGGCGACCGGAATTCAGTTCAATGCCCGCCAGGAACTCCGGCCGACCGACCTCTCCGACAGCGGCCGCAGACAGCTCCGTCACGACCTGGAAATCGAAGGACTGACGATCTCGTCGCTCGCCTTCCCGACTCGGCGAAGCCTGTACGACCCCGAACAAATCGAGGCACGCATCTCCGGCCTGAAGCAAACGCTGGAATTCGCCTACCAACTGCATGTTCCGATCGTCGTCGCTCGTGTCGGAGCGATTCCGTCCGACAAGGACTCCGAAGACTACAAGCTGCTGGTCAACGTGCTCAGCGATGTCGCTCGGCACAGCAACCGAGTCGGCACGACGCTGGCGATCACGCCGACTC
>QWQF01000059.1 GCA_003669125.1 Planctomycetota bacterium | reverse complement strand
CCTGGCTCCGCCGCTTCGCCTTGGGACTCCTCAAACAACACCCCAACACCAAAACCAGCCTCGCCATGAAACGCCGACAAGCCGGATGGTGCGTCTCATTCCTCTCCGAAGTCCTCTTCAATTCAACGACTTAGTGGGCGCTGGCCCTGTGCGGCGACGTCGGAGTACGTGGTGCAATCCTATGACGCAAATGTCATTAACGAGGAATTCCGGTTTGCCACATCGACCGTGACCAACGGGTTGCTGGCGAATCTAACTGATGGCGCGGATCGATTTGACGCGTCGGGAGTTTCGCTCGCGACGACAATACGTGGCGGCGGCGGGAATGATTCGATCGTTGGTTCGACTGGCAATGACTCGATCGAAGGGGGACTCGGCGACGATTTCCTCGATGGCGGAGCGGGAAACGATCAACTCAATGGACAAGGTGGCGACGACACGCTCGCTGGTGGCGAAGGATTGGATACTTTGCTGGGTGGTGCCGGGCGGGATTCGTTGAGTGGTGGTGCCGGCAACGATCGGCTCAACGGGCAAGGCGGGGCGGACACGATCACTGGCGGGCGGGGTAATGATTGCCTCATCGGTGGCGATGGGATCGACGTGCTGAAAGAAGAAGCCGACGTGAACTTCACGTTGACGACAGCGACCCTTGTTGGGCAGGGGACCGATCGGCTCGCTCAGTTTGAGAAGGCGAAATTGATCGGTGGCGACGGTGCGAACGTGTTGGATGCAAGCGGCTCGAACCTGTTGGTGACGCTCATTGGCGGCGGTGGTAACGACATGCTCACTCAAAGGAGGGTCGCGATCCGATATCTTGGATGGTGCGATGGCTCAGACACACTGATTGGCAATGCTGGCCATGACTCAATCAGCGGCGGACTTGCCAACGACCTGGTGGTTGGCGGCGCAGGGAATGATCGCTTAAGCGGCGACGCGGGCGAAGACACGCTGACCGGCGGTTCCGGAAATGACCAACTGCTGGGCGGCTCCGACACCGACACGCTGGTTGGTGGTCTCGGCAATGACACTCTCGATGGTGGCGAGGGCGTGGATCACATCGCCGGGGGCAACGGTCGCAATCGAGGCCGCCGTGCCAGCGACGTTTTCGTTGATCCCATTTCCGGACTCGATGAGGCGATCAACGTGCTCACGAAATGGCTGACAGGGATTTAAGTCGATCGAGGTCGCGTCGAATCAACCTCTGGATTGAGTCCATCGTCGCACGTCGGCAAAACGGCTTGGTTTCCGCAACTGACCGACTCCGCCCACAGACGACGCGCTCTCCGGCGGCCAAGGCCACGACCTGCTCACCGGCTCCGCCGACCGAGACACATTACTCGGCGGTTCCGTCAACGACACGCTCCTGGGCGGAGCGGACGCCGACATCCTCTTGGGCAACGACATCCTCTTGGGCAACGACACCCTCGACGGCGAAGGCCACTCGCGGGACACCATCAACGGCGGCAGCGGCACCAACACGCTGCTCGGCCTCGCCGCCGAAATCGACCTCGCTTTCACACTGATCCCCGACTAGCAAGACCGCTCGTAGTGTTGCCGAGTGAAGCCCGCTTGAATGTAGCCCGCTCTCGCCGAGAGCGGATGGCGAGCACAGCTCACGCGGGTTCGCGACGTTGTTTGGGATCGTTTGCGGTAATGCGGCAGGTCGAAGAACGCGCCGGTGCAGCGCACCGGCACCCGCTCTCAGCGAGAGCGGCCTACGCTTCGGTTGCGAATTTTTCGACCACGCGGATTACGGATCACCCCGCCGCGCCTTGTTTGGGGGGGCTACCGACCAAGTGGAGCAAAATGCATCTCGGCTTAGTCCTGGGACACGCATGACACGGACAAAGTCGGTGGCTCGCGTGCCTTCTTAGGGCGACGTAGACTGACGGGCTGTGCTCGCCACGAATTCTCAACTCAGCTCCAGGAGTCCGCTGATGTCTGTCTCGATGCCTCGTTTTGTATTCGTCGCTGCAACTGTGTTGTCTTTGTTTTCCTGCGCCGGTGTCCGCGCCGAGGATGCCAAATGGATTCCGTTATTTGACGGCAAGACGCTGAACGGCTGGGAAAAAGTCGGGAAAGAAGACAGCGTTTGGGCGGTGAAAGACGGCGAGATCAACGGATCGGGACCGGCCTCGATGCTGGTCTGCACCAAAGGGCCGTACAAGAACTTCCGCTACCGAGCCGAAATCAAAATCAACGACGGCGGCAACTCGGGCCTGTACTTTCGCACGACCGCCAAACCCGGATTCTCGGACGGCTACGAGGCTCAGATCGACAGCACGCACAAGGATCCGATTCGGACCGGATCGCTGTACGGGATGTGCCACGTCTACAAGCCACTGGTGAAGCCCGACACGTGGTTCACCTACGACCTTGAGGTTCGCGACGATGTCTGGCGCGGCCGCAAGATGACGCGGATCAAGGTCACGGTGGATGGCAACGAACTGTACGAGTACCTGGATTTCGCGCAGACATTCAAAGAGGGACACTTCGCCTTTCAGCAACACGATCCCGGCAGCAAGGTCAGCATCCGCAAAGTCGAAGTCCTGCCACTGGCCGACTGATCGAAGACCGTTGACCACGCGAAAGAACTCCAACCCGCGAGTAGCTCAAGGCAGGACCGTATCGCTCAGACGGCAAGACGCTCGCATCGTGGAAATGGGACAATACGGTCACGCGGTAGGACGTGAAGCCCAGCGTGAAATGAATCGAACAAGTCACGGATGCGCGGCTCACAGAGTTGGCGCGGCGTCATTCCGCGAAGCGGTTCACGCTGGATCAAGCTTTGGTGAATTTGCATTCGGATGTCGCGATGTTGCTGACAGAGCCAATCTTCGTCACTGAATGACCTCGCGCAGCAAATCGTTGTTCGGAAACGGATGCCCTTTGGATTGCGTGAAGGCTTCGCCGAACGCGGCTCCGATGCTGGCTCCGCGAGCGGCGCTCCAGCGGCGGCAGCTTTCGAGGTACTCGTCAACGCCGTGTTGCTTTCGCAGCCATTCGCGCTGGCTGGCATGGCAGGCGAGCATTTTTAGTTTGAGGTCGAACGAGGCGGAAATGTCGAGGATGAATTCCGGCTCGATGGGGCGTCCGAACCAGTCGAGACCTTCGAGGGCGTCCACGAAATACAGATGCGGGATGTGGTCGGTGGGCGGAGCCGGCTCCCATTGCTGAGTCTTGTAGTTCGGCACGCTGGCGTTGAAACAGGCGTCGCGGACGAGTCGCGATGTGACTTCGTGATCGGACATATAATCGATCGGCGGCGCTGTCATCACGATGTCGGGCCGAGTGCGGCGGATGACTTCGGTGACTCGGCGACGAGCGTCGTTGTCGTGCGTGATGCTCAGGTCGCGGAACTCCAGGCAGAGATAGTCGGCTCCCAGCAAATCGGCGGCGGCCTGGGCTTCGGCTCGGCGCACGGCGGAGATTTCCTCGGGGCCGAGTTCCGCCGAGCCGCAGTCTCCGGGCGTCATCGTGGCCGTCGTGATGTGGCAGCCCCGCTGCTTGAGCAACGCCAGCGTGCCGGCACATTGGAACTCGATGTCATCGGGGTGCGCGTGAATCGCGAGGACTCGCGGAGTGGGGACGCTGCGGTGCATTGCAATCTCGCCTTTCGAAAGGTTTCATTGCCGCTGGTGTCGAACTGGTAGCCGCATTCGCTAGAACGCGGGTTGCCCACACTCTGGCGAGTGTGGCTACAGGCAGGTTCGACCAACAAAGGCAACGGCATGTGGCACGATAAGTACAAAGACGGAGCACCTCAACCGGCTCAGATCATTCACTGCGGCAAACTGCCGGCGAGCGTTTTCAGCGACTCGCATGATGCGGCTCGGTTCGTGGCGGTCGTGATTGCCAATTTGATTCGCGAGAAGAACGCGGCGGGACAGAAGGCGGTCCTGGGACTGGCGACCGGCTCGACGCCGATCGGCGTTTATCGCGAACTCGTCCGCATGCACAAAGCCGGCGAGTTGGACTTCTCAAACGTCGTGACCTTCAACCTCGACGAATACTGGCCGATGAAGCCAGAGTCCGAGCAGTCGTACCACAGCTTCATGTGGGAGCATCTTTTCAGTCATGTCAACATCGTCAAAGAGAACGTCTACCTGCCGAGCGGCCTGTGGCGACTGGAAGACGTCGAACGGGAGTGTGCCGAGTACGAACGTCGCATCACACAGCTTGGTGGCCTGGACGTGCAACTCTTGGGGATCGGCCGCGACGGTCACATCGGCTTCAACGAACCGGGCAGCGACCGCAACAGCCACACGCGACTGGTGGCGCTCGATCCGATGACTCGGCGAGATGCGGCCGGAGATTTCGGTGGCGAGGAGAAAGTCCCCGCTCGCGCGATCACGATGGGAGTGCAAACCATCTGGGAAGCCAAACGCATCTTCCTGATGGCGCTTGGCGAGAAGAAAGCGTTCGTCATTCGCAAGGCGTTGGAAGGGGAGCCGACTCCCAACGTCCCCGCCAGCTTTTTACAGAACCACATGAATGCAGCGTTCATCCTTGATGAGGCGGCCAGTGCCGAGCTGACTCAGGTCCGCACTCCGTGGACCGGCGGCCGGATCGTGGACTGGACGCCGACGCTGCAAACGCGAGCGATGGTGTGGCTCGCGCAGGTCTGCAACAAGCCACTGCTCAAGCTCGACATGAAGGATTTTGTGCAGCATCACCTGTACGACATTCTGCATCTCGAAGGGGGCGTCGCCGCAATCCGCGAGCGGGTCTTCGAACAACTGATGGGGACCATCTGCACGAAGCCGGGTGGCGATCGGCCGCTCAAGGCGATGATTTTCAGCCCGCATCCCGATGACGACGTGATCTCGATGGGCGGCACGTTTCTCACGCTCGTCAATCAAGGCCACGAGGTTCACGTCGCCTACATGACCGGTGGCAACATCGCAGTGCGCGACGATGCCTGTCTGCGGCATCTCGATTACGTCGAGGAAAGTTCTCAGAAGCTCGGCGGCCTGCATCCCGACACAGCGGCTCGGCTGAAAAAGTGCCGCGCGGACATCCGTGCGAAGAAGCCGGGCGATCACGATTCGGCCGACGTACTGACGCTCAAGGGTCTGATCCGCAAGACCGAAGCTGCCAACGCCTGCGAACTTGTTGGTGTCCCTGCCAACCGACGATATTTTCTTGAGCTTCCCTTCTACCAAACCGGCAGTGCCAAGAAGCGGCCGATGGGCGAACCAGACATCGAACTCGTCGCCAACAAACTCCGCGAACTGCGGCCTGATCAAATTTACTTCGCAGGAGACCTCTCGGACCCGCACGGGACGCATCGGGTCTGTGCTCAGATCATCATCGAAGTGCTCGCCCGGCTGGAATCCGAGGGGTTCTCGTCAGAAGTCTGGATGTACCGGGGCGCGTGGCAGGAATTCGATCCGCACGAAATCGAGCGTGCCGTGCCGCTCAGCCCCGAAGTGATGGCCAAGAAGAAGCAGGCCATCCTGCGTCATGAAAGCCAAAAGGACGGGGCCATGTTCATGGGCTCGGACGACCGGGAGTTCTGGATGCGTGCCGAAGACCGCACCAAGCAAACCGCCAAAATCTACAACGACCTCGGGCTGCCAGAGTTCTTTGCGCTCGAGGGCTTCGTGCGTTATCACGGGCAAAAGCTGTGATCGTCTTGGCGAGCGTCACCTCGTCCGTCCGATCGCTTGAATCCCCCCGGTGAGTCGCGATACTCGCCGGTCAACGGAATTTCGTCAGTTTTCACCAACATGCTGCAACCAAACGCAGCCAGGAGAATGCAACATGGCAGAGACTCGCACCGGTGCCGTCACCCTCAAGGGCAATCCCGTTACCCTCGCAGGCGCGACCATTCAAGCCGGCCAAGCCGCGCCGGATTTCAAACTTCAAGACAACGGTTTGGGCGAAGTCACCCTGGCCTCCAGCGCAGGCAAGACGCGTGTGATCGCGACCATCCCGTCGCTCGACACACCCACCTGCCATGCCGAAACCAAGCGGTTCAACGACGAAGTCAAGAACCTGCCGAACGTCGAAGTCTTGGTGGTCAGTATGGATCTGCCCTTCGGACAAAAACGCTGGTGCGGTGCCGAAGGGGTGGCCAACGTCAAAACGCTGAGCGCTCACCGCTGCGGTAAATTCGGCGAGGACTACGGCGTGCTGATTTCCGGCGGCGCGCTGGATCGCTGCCTCTGCCGAGCGATCTTCGTGATCGACGCCGCCGGCAAGGTCAAGCATGTCGAATACGTCAAAGAGATCGCCGACCATCCGAACTACGAAGCGGCTCTGGCGGCGGCCAAGAGCTAGTTCGAGCCAGCAGCAACTGGAAATCAAGCCACAAACTTGCGAATCGAGCGTCCGCGTCCCTTAGGGACACGGACGTTTTTTCTTGCCAACACCGAAAACCTTTGCGGACGGCACTCCGTAATCTTCCCCGAATTCCGTTGGCTCTGGTGGGCTTGGAGCAGGAGCTGTTTTTGTTGCGGTTTCCCGAAAATATTGGCGAGCAACACAAGTCGTGGTATCAAACGTAAATGTCCTCACCGAATATGGACGGAGTGACGACAGGCGGCGTGCCGGTGATTTCGAGCGGGCCATGAGAGATTTCTAGGATCGCGGTCGCTGCCGTCTCAAGGAGGAGATGCAATGCTAGTGCTCAGCCGAAAGACGAGTGAGTCGATTCGAATCGCGGACAACATCGAAGTGGTCGTGCTGGAAGTGAAGCACGGCAAAGTCCGGCTGGGGTTCCGCTGCCCCAATGACGTTTCGATCTTGCGCAAGGAAGTCTATGATCGCGAAGCCACCGATGAGTCGCTGCCGCTGATGGAGTTCACCGCATTGGTCGAAGCCTAGCGACGCGCCGCCGGCGGCATTGCCGGAAGGGCGATCATGGCTGCGCTGTTTTTGACCGAGGACCATGTCCGCGAGTTGCTCGACATGCCGACGGCCATTGAGGTCGTCGAGGAGATGTTTCGCGAACTGGCGAATGGCCGCGCGAAGAACGTGCCCCGACAACGCGTTCAAGCTGGCAAGGTGCTGCTGCACACGATGTCGGGTGCGTGCGAGTATCTCGGCGTCGGCGGTTGGAAGGCGTATTCGACCACTCGCGAGAAGTCTCGTTTTCACGTCGGCCTGTACGACCTCGCGACCGGTGAAGTACTGGCGATCATCGAGGCGGACTTCCTCGGCCAACTCCGCACCGGTGCGGCCAGCGGTGTCGCGACCGAATTCCTCGCGCGGCCGGACGCGAAAGTCGTCGGGCTGTTTGGTGCCTGTGTCTGATTGCTGGCTTCAGCACGATGCTCGCCAACGCGGCGGGCGGGATCATCGCGCTGTACCTCGTGGCCGTCTCGATGCCGAAGCTGGAATTGGTGGGAACGACCGCGTGGTTTTTCCTGCTGTTGAACTTGTTCAAAGTTCCGTTCAGCGCCCAGTTGGGACTCATCGGCAGCGACACACTGATGCTCAATGTGGCGCTCACTCCGATGATCGTGCTCGGACTGTTGGCCGGTCGCTGGCTGATTCATCGCATCCCGCAGCGACAGTTCGACAGTCTGGTGCTGCTGCTGTCGTCGGCCGCCGCATTGCGGTTGATCGGTGCGTTTTGAGCAGACACGAATACAGAACTAGCACGAAGCTCTAGCGAGTGGTCAGGACTCGGACAACTACTCGCTAGAGCACGTCCGGAATTCGGCTCGCGCTCGACTCTTCCAAGGTGTTTCCGCCCTGAGTGAAGAACAGATCCAGCACTCCATCCGCGTCGTAATCGAACCAACCAACGCCCCTCCGGTGGCCTCCACCATCAAGGATTGTCCCAAGGCACCGTTTTCATACCGATGCTGAATTCGACTTTTGCACTTTAAGTGGCTGCTCTTCGACTTATAGCCGGACAGTTGTGAAGTCATCTGGGAAATGCGGGATCAGACAATTTGCAGATTCCGCGTAACTTTCGTTGTGCCGTGTCGTCCTTCAGGAATTCGGGTTAAGCTGATCGATCCACATCCTGGAACACGGCACAAGGCGACGCATCATGCTGGAACTCTTCAAAACACGCAGTTGGTTTGGTCGGACGAGTTGGCGTCATCTGCTGACGCGGAAATTGCGGACGCCTGCCGTTCGTCGTGAGCGTCAGCGGTCGAGCACGCGGCCGACAGCGGAAACGCTGGAAGAACGAGCGCTGTTATCGACGATCAATTGGAGCAATCGCGGCGATGATGGGTTCGAGACGTTCGGAGATAACGCCGAGATGGCTCGGCGCGTTGTCGATTCGGCAATTCGCGGTTGGGAGCGAGTGATTGTCGAAGCCAACATCGGCGGGGCGTTTGACCTCAATCTTCAAATTGAGCCGAGGGTTGACGGCATGGGGAATCCCATCAATTACAGCGCGTACGCAACGACGACTGACTTCACGAGTTCTGGACGGCCGACTTCGGGAATCCTCCGATTGGACGACGGTAATAGCGCTTTTCCGACCAACGGCTATTTCATTGATCCGACTCCTGATGAGTCGTCGGAGTTTCGCGGACCAATCGTCAATGCGTTTGCGGGACAGGCCCAGATCGGTAGCCCGGCGGCAGGGAGGCCGGACATGTTTACGCTTGTCAGTCACGAGTTGGGCCACTTGATGGGCTTTAGTAGCGAGGCGGACTCGGGGTTGCATAGCGGCACCCCGCGACCCGTGGAGACCACGAGCCAGGACGTTGTGGATCTGGTGGGAAACCCCCGCATGCCCACCGCCGAACTATGGACTTATGACGGATTCGCGGTCGATGCGTTGTTGACAGACTCCAATGGCTTAGGCGAGTTGCCTCGTGCGGCGCATGTCGCTCAGGTGGGGAACTCAGTCGGCTCGTTCTCCGGCGTCGATGATTTGATGAACCCGTTTTACTTTTTGGGACAACGTGAGTTTCCAAGCAATTTGGATGTGCTGGTTCTAGGTGAGGCGTACTCGTATTACACGGTTCCGGCGGAATCGTTCGGCACGTTTTACGCGATGCTCGATAACGGCGGGACGCTGTTGGTTCGCGGGCATGGCCCGTCCAGCGCAGATCAGATTGTGCTTCGGCGCGATGGAGACGATGTCGTTGTTAGCGTCGATCTGGGAACGGACGTGCTGGGCATGGGGCCGACCGACGCATTCGTGACGCGTTTTCCTCTGGGGTCGTTCTTTCAGATTCAAGTGCAAACAGGTGGCGGTGGAGACCATGTCACACTGGACTTGTCCGGTGGTGACATCTTTGTGGCGGGGGGCATCCATGTCACGGGAGTTGATGGAGACAACGATTCGCTGACGATCATTGGCCAGCCCGGCTGGGACGCACGCTATCAAGGGAGCTTCACGACTGCTGGCAGCGGAGCGGTGACGATCTTTCAGACGACAGAATTCAGCGGCATTGAGCGACTGGAGGTTCAAGACTTCCGTAGTCTGCGTGTGGTGACTCCCAATGATCGCGATTACGTCACGGTCGAAGCGAATCTTGTGACGGCGATGAGCGGCAAGGTGTTGACGGCTCCGATCACATTCACGCGAGTTTCTGCGTTGGTCATTGACACCGGATCCTATGACGTGGGAAACGGTGCAGACACCGTGGTGCTGGCCGCGACGGCCTTTGCTTCCGTCGGACTGCGCGGCTTGACGGTGACGACCGGGGCCGGCGACGACGTGTTGCTCTTGGAGACCTCGCGCTTCGTGTTGCCGGAAGCGTTGTTTGCGAATGCTCGGTTTGATGGCGGTTCGGGGACAGACCGCGTTGTGGCGAGCGGCAATGTGAACTTCACGTTGAGTGATTACGCGTTGACCAGTTCGGCGGCCGGTAGCGTGTTGCTGGAGAACACGGTCGAGGCGGCTCAACTGACAGGCGGCGCGAGTGATAATCGGTTCGACGTGTCGAACTTCACGGGCAGCGTGACTTTGAACGGTGCCGCCGGATCAGACACCGTCAGCGAAGGCGGGAACCTCACGCGGTTCGCGCTCAGCGACACGCGGTTGATTGGTGCGGGGTATCGCGTGCTCACCAGCATTGAGCAGGCCAGCTTGGCCGGCGGAGCGGGTGCCAATGAATTTGTGTTGGGCGACTTCAGCGGCGTGGCGACGATTGATGGTGAGGGCGGATTCGATACGCTCGTGCAAATGGCCGATGTGAACTTCACGCTGGATGACTCGAACTTTCTGAGCACGGCACTTGTCTCGCTCATCAGTATCGAGCGTGCGCGACTGACTGGCGGCGTCTCGGACAATCTGTTGAATGCGTTGGGGTTCACGGGGAGGGTGACGCTCAATGGGGCGGGTGGGAACGACACGGTCCTTGGCGGACATGGGAACGACAGTCTGATCGGCGGCGACGGGGCGGACTTGCTGCGCGGTGGCGAAGGGGACGACATCCTGCAAGGGAACGCCGGGAGCGACACGTTGTCCGGCGGCGACGGGACGGATTTGCTCGACGGCGGTGCGGGCGGTGCGGGCGTGGCCGAAGTCGATCAGGTCGAAGAACTGGGCAATGCGAACTACGAACTGACCGACTCCCAACTGCGGACGATCACGTTCTTCGGCACAGTGCACGACGGATTGATCGACATCGAAGCGGCAAACCTCACGGGCGGAGCCGGGGACAATCTGTTGGATGCGCGATTCTTCTCCGGCGGCGTGACGCTCAACGGCGGTGATGGAAATGATGTGCTGCTCGGCACGCAGTTGCCTGATGAGCTGAATGGCGAGGGGGGCAACGATTCGATTTCCGGCCTGTCCGGCGACGACACGATTCGCGGCGGAGCGGGCATTGATCGAATCGTCGAACAGGCAGACGTCAACTTCACACTCACCGATTTCGGGCTGAATGGTGCGGGCGGCGATGGACTCACTTCGATCGAAGAGGCGGTGCTGACGGGCGGGCCGAGCGCGAATCGGATCGACGCTGCGGACTTCAACGGTGTGGTGTTGTTGCTGGGCGACGACGGGGACGACACGTTGCTCGGCGGTAGCGGGAATGATTTCCTCGACGGTAGCAAAGGGAATGATTCGCTGGCAGGGAACGGCGGGAATGATTTTCTCGACGGTGGCAGCGATGACTCGACGTTGCGCGGCGGAGCGGGCGACGATCTGTTTGCGTTGCGGCCGGGGAGTTCGGTGCTGTCGGATGACAGCGGAATCGACACGCTCGATTTGACGCGGCTGTTCGCGGGAGCGGTGGTTGATCTGCGGCTCAGCAGCGATGAGCCGCAAACGCTGTCGCTGGGCACGACGTTGCGAATCACGGGGGTGCTCGAAGGAGTGTTGGGCACAGCGTTCAACGATGTGATCGTCGGCAACGGGGTGGCGAACATCATTCTGGGCGGTGACGGCGACGACATGATTGATGGTGATGACGGGGCTGACATCCTCGGCGGTGACGGCGGCAATGATAAGGTTGTCGGCTCATTGGGCGACGATTTGATTTCGGGAGGACTCGGCAGCGACGAGCTCGACGGTGGCGGCGGAACGAATGAATTGCTGGAGATCGCGGACGTCGATTTCGATCTGTCCGACACGCAGTTGCTCGGCGTCGGCACCGACGTGTTGAGCAACCTGCAACGAGCACATCTAGTCGGCGGTGCGAGCGGCAATGTGATCGATGCCTTGAACTTCACCGGTAACGTCACGCTCAATGGTGGTGAGGGCAACGATGTACTCAGAGGTGGCAGCAACGACGATCAACTGTTTGGCGACGGCGGTGACGATGAACTGACGGGGTTCGGCGGAAACGACTTGCTCGAAGGCGGGTCGGGTGTTGATACCGTGTTCGCAGCCGGCGATGTCGATTTCACGCTGACCGATTCGCAGTTGGTCGGCTTGGGGACCAGTTCTCTCAGGGATATTGAAAACGGATGTCTGATTGGCGGCGAGTCAAACAATGTGCTCGACGCGAAAGGCTTCAGTGGCTCCACGACACTGGAAGGCGGCGGAGGCAACGACGTGCTGCTGGGGAGCCTCAGTCGAAGTGTGATGGCCGGCGATGATGGCGATGACTCGTTCGTGAGTGCCTCCGGCGATGATTCGGTTGATGGTGGAAGTGGCGAAGGCGATCTGGTCATCGCGACCGGCGATGTGGACTTCGTTCTGACGGACACGCAACTGACAGGACTGGGGACCGACGTCTTGGTTTCGATCGAGCGTGCTAAACTGTTGGGGGGCAGCGGTGCGAATCGGATTGATGCGAGCTTCTTCAGTGGATCGGCGACGCTGTTTGGTCTCGGCGGCAATGACACGCTCGAAGGGGGATCGGGCCACGACAGTCTCATGGGCGGTGCGGACAACGACGTGATTCGTGCTCGCGACGGCAATGACACGCTCGAAGGGAACGCTGGCGATGATCTGCTGGACGGCGGCCTCGGCAACGATTCGCTGTTGGGTGGCGATGGCGATGACACGCTCGTCGGCGACCACGGCGACGATGTCGTGGACGGCGGCGCGGGAGCGGATCGGTACATCGAAGTGCTCGGCAGCACGGACACGCTGGTCGGCGACGGCGGCGATGTGCTCGACTTCAGCGGCACGGGGCACGCGCTGCATTTGAATCTGTCGTTGGATG
>QWQF01000128.1 GCA_003669125.1 Planctomycetota bacterium | reverse complement strand
GTCCTCGGCGAGGACATCAAGCATTCGTTCTTCATCGCCGGGCCGTCGTTCACGGGGATCATTGATGAGGACGGCCGCGAATCTTGGGACTCCGGCAAGGCAGCGGCTCGTGATGGCTTCGTGCTGCCGAACGGAAACGTGCTGATCGCCTGGAGCGATGAAGTCAAAGAGTTCACTCGCGACAAGCAGGTCGTGTTTCGCTTTGCCCGCTCTGCCGAGGCCAAAGAAATCGGCACCGTCGAGCGTCTCGACAACGGCCGCACGCTGATCACCGAGTTGGGACCGAAACCGCGACTGCTCGAAGTCGATGCCGCCGAAAAGGTCGTGCTCGAATTCCCGCTCAAACCGGAAACCGACAATGCTCACATGCAGACACGGATGGCTCGCAAACTGCCGAGCGGCAACTATCTCGTGCCGCACCTGCTGGCGTTCAAAGTGAAGGAGTACTCGCCGACCGGTGATGTGCTTAAAGAATTCCCGACCGACATGGATTTCCTTGGCGGACGCGAGGCCAAGAACTGGCCGTTCACGGCGATCCGACTATCAAACGGCAACACACTCGTGAATCTCACCAACGGCAATAAGACGGTCGAGATGGATGCCAGTGGCAAAGTCATTTGGAAAGTCGGCAACGATGACTTCCCGAACGAAAAGCCATTCGACGATCCGTGCGGCGGCCAACGACTACCCAACGGCAACACGGTCATTTGCAGCTATCACTCGGATCGGCCGATCAAAATCTTCGAGATCACACGCGACAAGAAAATCGTCTGGACCTACACCGGCAAGCACAAAGCACACGAGGTCCAAGTGCTGACGACCAACGGCAAGCCGATCGAAGGGAAGCCGATGAAGTAACGTCCTTGGCACCCCACCGACCTTGCGTCGGTGGGGTTTCGAACTCAACGCTTCAATTTCTTGTCGAAGTATTCGAACAACGCAGCCTCCGCCTTCTCGGCGTCGGCACCTTTGAATCCGTGGCCGGCTCCTTCGAGCGTCAGCAGTTCGGCTTCGACCGTCGCGGCTTTGAGCTTGTCGACCAGCCACACGGCTTGCTCGTGAGCGACGTACTTGTCCTCGGTGCCGTGAATGCAGAGAGTTGGCGCGGCGTTCGGAGTGACCCAATACAACGGGCTGCCTTGAATGTGCAGAGCGTTGTGAGTGCTCAAGTCGCCGCCGAACCACAGCGGCAGAACCTCGTGAGCATCCACGCTCTTGCCGTAGGACTTGGTGAAATCGCTGGGACCGTAGACGTTGACGACGCAGGTCACGCGGCTCGATTGGTTGGCGTGGCCACCGGTCCCCTCGAACTGCGGCACGTTCGCGGTCACTCCCAAAAACTGAGCCAGATGCCCGCCGGCCGAACCGCCGGTCACTCCGAGTTTGTCCGGGTTGATTTTGTATTTCGCGGCGTTGGCTCGCAGCCAACGGACAGCGGCCTTCGTGTCGTGAACGGCGGCCGGAAACTTGTGCTTCGGCGCGAGCCGATACGTCATCGTCGCTGCGACGTAACCACGCTCGGCCAGCTTCACGCAGAGCGCGTCGTAGGACTCGCGTTTGCCCGCTCGGAAACCGCCGCCGTGGATGCACAGGACCGTCGGAAATGGACCGTTGCCCGACTTTGGCCGAGCAAGATTGAGCTGCAAGTGTGTGTCTTCGGGATTCGAGTACTCAATCGCCTCTTCCCACACGACCGACTCCGGCACTGGTGGAGCGGCATCGGCCAAGTTGGCCGTCCAGCTGAAGAGCCATCCCACGCAAACAACCGTCAGAAGTTTTTTCATAGCGAGCGTCCGATTCTTTCAATGCAAGTTATGGGAAGCGACAAGGTTCGGAGGAAACGAAAACAAAATGTCGTGTTGTCAGAGCGTCTCCCAAAGCTCACGGAACTTTTGCGAGAACAATCGGACAGCGACTTCGGGGACTTCAATTTGTGGGTGCCACATCTTTTCCCATTCGAGGCTGAACCAGCCGGAGTAGCCATCGGCCAGAAGACGGCTCAGACATTCGCGAGCTGGAAACTCACCGCCGCCGAACAGCGCGTAGTCGGCGTGCTGATGACCCGTGTTCGTGGCATGAGCCAACTGCGCAGCTTCCACCATTTGAGCGGCAACTTCCGAAGAGACGGCCTCTTGATGTTGTGTGGGCCGAGTGACTGAGTCTTTCCAATGCGTGTGCCGAGTCCATTTCTTCAGAGCGGTCCAAGTGTCGGCGATCGGCTCGCCATGAAATCGCCACGGGTGGTGCGTGTCCCACAACACGCCAACTGCCGGACAGGTGACTCGATTCATCAGCGCGACCATTTTGTCACTGCGACAGAAATCGCCATGAGTCTCGATCAAGATGTCGATCCCGATCGTGCTGGCGTACTCACCCAAAGCTTGCAGGCCGCTGGCCATCCAGTCGAGTTGCGGAGCCTCGTCTTCATTCGGTCGAATCATGTCGCCAAAGACGCGGACGAAACTCGCTCCCAACTCGCGAGCGAGATCGCAGTACGCTCGGCCCGCCGCGAGTTGCGCGTCGCGAACAGATCGCTCGGTCTCTTCAAAACGCACCGACGAAGACAAACCGCAGACTCGGAAGCCGGCATCGGTGAGCTGTCGCTTTCGAACCGCCAACTCCGGCGACCGAAAATCCGGCCGCTTGAGCAGGTCGGTTTCCCTCTCGATCAGCCGAATCTCGACGCCGTCGTAGCCGTACTCGACACCGCGAGCGACGACTTCGTCAAAGCTCCAATCGGGACAACCCAAAGTCGAAAATGCCAACAGCGGCTGGCCTCGGCTTTTCATCCGTTCTGACATGGTTGCTGGCCTTTCTGCCAATCGCTAGAAGTTCGCGCGAAGACAGTTTGGAACACTAATCAGCACTCATTGACGCAAATTCTGAACGCCCTCAAATCGTTGCACACCTTTGTTGATGAGCGAAGATTAGCGGCGATTCGTGTTCCCCCCAACAAACCAAACAAAACTTTGACCGGCCGATTTTCGGCCACAACTTACCGAGGAGATTTTCCAAAATGACTGCTCCGATTCGTGTCGCTGTGACCGGTGCCGCTGGCCAAATTGGGTACGCCATGATTTTCCGCATCGCGTCGGGCGAGGTCTTCGGGCCGAACCAGCCGGTGATCCTGCATCTGGTCGAAGTTCCGCCGGTGCTGCCCGCGTTGACCGGCGTGCAGATGGAATTGGATGACTGTGCGTTCCCGACGCTGGCCGGAGTCGTCAAGGCGGACAGCGATCATCTGGAGGACGGCTTCCGTGACTGCAACTTCGTGATCTGCGTCGGCAGCGTGCCGCGCAAGGACGGCATGGAACGCTCGGACCTGATTCGCATCAACGGCCCGATCTTCACGAAGACCGGACAGGCGATTCAAAACGCCGCCGCGAAGGACGTGCGAGTGCTCGTCGTCGGCAACCCGTGCAACACGAACTGCCTGATCGCGATGATGAACGCCCCCAAGGTTCCACGTGACCGCTGGTACGCGATGACAATGCTCGACCAGAACCGCGCTCAGAGTCAGTTGGCTCAGAAGGCGGGAGTGCCGGTCGGCTCGGTCAAAGGCTGCAACATCTGGGGCAACCACTCGGCCACACAGTTCCCGGATTTTTATCACGCTCGCATCAACGGTCAGGCGGTGACGTCGGTCATCAAGGACGAAGCGTGGCTGAAGACGACCTTCATCGACACCGTGCAAAAGCGTGGTGCCGCCGTCATCAAAGCTCGCGGAGCCTCGTCGGCCGCCTCGGCCGCGAATGCCGCGCTCGACAGTGTGAAAAGCATTGTCCGCCCGACCGAAGCCGGCGGCAGTTTCTCGGCTGCCGTGTGCAGCAAAGGGGACTACGGCATCGACGCGGACCTGATCGTCGGCTTCCCGCTAACCAGCAACGGCACAACCTGGAAGATCATCCCCGGCCAAGAGCACAACGAATTCGCTCGCGAGAAGATCAACCTCTCCGTCAACGAGTTGAAGTCCGAACGAGATGTTGTTCGTGATCTGCTGCCGAATTGATTGGGGCTTTGCACGCAGAGCCGTCGCTGGTTTCGGCTTTTATTCCCACAAGGTGATGCCATGTCACGATTCTGCGTCTGTTTGTTGTTGATGCTCGCGGTCGGGTGCTCGCGTACTGATTCGACGTCTTCGAACGGCTCGACCGATACGGGGGCCACCGGAGCCGTATCGACTGCGACCGGCCGAAACGCACCGCCCGCATTGACGGTTGGATCTCCCGCTCCTCCGTTGAAGCTGAAGCAATTTCTCAAAGGGGAGCCGGTCACGGCTTTCGAGCCGGGGAAAATTTATGTCGTCGAATTTTGGGCGACGTGGTGCGGGCCGTGTATCCAGGCGATGCCGCATGTTTCAGAGTTGCAGTCGAAATATCCCCAAGTGACGTTCATTGGCGTCAACGTCTGGGAAGATGACGATTCGGCGGCCAACGGTTTTCTGCAAGCCAAGGGCCAAGAACTCAACTATCGGATCGCTCGCGACGACATCCCGGAGGGTGGCAATGCCTACGACGGCGCGATGGCCAAAACGTGGCTGGCCGCGGCCGAAGTGAGTGGCATCCCGACGGCGATGGTGGTTGATGCGCAGGGACGAATCGCGAACATCACGCATCCAATGTCGTTGGAAGAATGCCTGCCTCAGATCATCAGCGGAAAGTGGGACATGGCCGCCGCAGCCAAACAACATCTCTTCAGCGTGCTGCCTGAGCGGAACGGTCGCGAATTTAAGGAGCGGATGGGAGCACTGCTCAAGGCCGGGCAGTCCGATGATACGCCGGCGGAATTGGATCGCCTGGCTGTGGATTTTCCGGAGCAAGCCGGACTGCTCGGCCTGATCAAGTTCCGCATGCTGGCTTTGGCGGATGGCAAATCCCAGCAAGCGTTGGCTGCGGGACGTGAGCTGTTGAAAGGAGACTTTGCCAGCAATCCTCAGATGCTCAATGCGATGGCTTGGGAAATTGTCGCTCCCGAACGACCGACGCAGGCGGTGGACGAATTGAAAGTGTTCGCGCTGGAAGTCGCCAAGAAGACGGACGACTTGGTCCAGAAAAAGAACCCGGCCGTGGCCGACACGCTGGCTCGTGCGCGGTTCGTCAACGGCGACACTCGCGGAGCCGCCGACACTCAACGCCGAGCGATCGCACTCGCGAAATCCAACCCACGATCCGCGGGGATGATCAGCGAGTTGCAGAAACATCTCGACGAGTACGAAGCAGCTACCTCGGCCGCCAATCCGGAATAGACTCGCAGCGCCGATCGAAACTACTTCTTCAGGCTGGCGATCCATTCGCGGAACAGCTCGACCGCCTCTTGGTCGGGAATCGACGTACCCAATTGCGGCATCTGTCCGCTGCCGGGACCACGACGGCTGATGCGGGGCATGAGCGTCGAGCGTTCGGGATGACCGGGGGCGACGATGCGCGGGTCGGTCAGTCCGAATTTGTGGTGCAGCGGCTGCTCATCGATCAGCTTTGCTTTCGCCGACGGGGTGAAGAATTCGAGTTGCATTTGAGCGTTGCCTCCGCCCGCTTCAATGTGGCAGATCGCGCAGTTCGCGTGCAGGTACGAACGGGCTCGCGCGGCGAGGTCCGCTTTGCGATCGTACGGATCGACCAGTTTCGGAAATGATTCGGGAGACATCGCCAGCATCTCGGTCTTGGGATATCCCCGCTGATCGCGACTCGCCGTGCGCAGCTTGACCGCTTCGTCGAGTTCTTTGTCTTCGAGCCCAGTCGCTTGCAACTCGCGGCGGATCGCGGCGGAGTGCTCGCCGTGCCACGAACCGAGCTTCACGAGGCCAAGATGTTCGAAGACTCGGAACTGCTGGTCGATGACACCGCCGTAATCGTGCTCGCGATTCATCTGCAACGTGCTCAGGCCAAGCACGAAGTTGGCGGCGCGGCTGTGACAGACCATGCACTCGGTGCGGCTGGGATATCGCCACGTCTGCTTGCGCACGCCCTCCTTCGCCTGCGGGTCGCGAATCGTAAACTCGCGGTCCTTGCCGGCATTCTCGACCAGCACGCCGTCGGTTTGTTCGTCGTTCCATTCGTAGCTGTAGCCGAACCACTCACCCTGCTGCTTCACGAGGAAACGAGTCTCGATCCAGCGCCGCGATTCCGGCTTGCCAGCCTCACCGTCAAGCGCGAACGATTTCACGAGTACCGTGTCATCCGGCACGTTCCAGCCGCGATTGACCGTCATGTCGATCGGCGGATCTTTGCGATCCGGGTCGTGCGGGATCGCCATCCAGCGGGCTTTGTGAGCACCATCCGACCACAGCGCCGCGTTGACCGAGTACGGAATCACCCCCGGCTGCATCGTGTGCTCTTTGACCGACGCAAACAGGCCGGACTCACTCAAACGTCGCGGGAACTTCGGAGCATCGGCCGACGGCGGCGGGTTCGGCTCGAGGTAGTACATGTTCCCTTTGTCGCCCCCCTGATGATCGAGCACCAGAATCTCGCCGTGCGAGTCGAGACAAAAGTGCGTGATGTGAAACGTCGTGTCGACCAACTCACGGTGATACGTCACCTGCTTGCCGTCGTGCTTCACCGCCCAGACTTTGCCGGTCGAGTGATCGCCGTAGATGTACGCTCCGCGCAGTTCGGGCAACTTCTCGCCGTGATAAACGACTCCGCCGGTCAGTGAGCGGGCCTCGCTGTGCGAGTGCTCGGTGGTCGGCTTCACGAACGGCGTCGGGCCGTGTTTGCGTTCGGCGTAAAAAACGTGCGAACCTTCCATGACGCTCCAACCGTAGTTGGCTCCGCGCTCGACGCGATAGGTTTGCTCCCACAAATCCTGACCGTTGTTGCCGACCCAGATGTCGCCGGTCTTGCGATCGCAGGTGACTCGCCACGGATTGCGAAAGCCGTAGGCCCACGTCTCCGGCCGAGCACCCTTCCGCTCGACGAACGGATTGTCCTTCGGCACCGAATACGTCTTGCCCGGATCGGGATGATCGACGTCGATCCGCAACAGCTTCGACAGCAGGTGATCCATCCCTTGGCCGGTCTCGATCAAATCGGAGTCGGACGTGCCGTCGCCCGTCGTGATGTAAAGCATCCCGTCGTTGCCGAAGACGCAGTCCGCACCGCTGTGGCCGTTCGATTCCCATTCCAGAATGATCGTCGCGGACTTCGGATCGAACTCAAACGTCTTGGGGTCCATTCGATACCGAGTGATCCGCACCGACTTCTCTTTGAACTCCTTGAACCGCTCGGCCGATTCTGGCACGAAGCCAGGTGTTGCCAGGCCGGTTGACCCGATGTAGAGAAATCCGTTTTCCGCAAACTTCGGATGGAACGTGGCGTTGTAGATGATGGTCTCCGGAAACTCGAGCAGCGTCTCGAACGACTCGACATCCGGACTGTCCTTGAATCGAATCAGCGACGATTTCGTTTGAACGCCAGCCAACATCCAATCGCTGCCGGGGACGTGTGCCCCGAAGACCGGCAGGTTGAGCTTGAGTTTTGGAAACGCCATGCGTGTTCGAAACGGTGCAGGTGGCTCCGGCGAGCCAAGGACTTTCGATGTCGTCAGCGGTTCGAGCTTGTCGATGCCAAACGGCCGCCTGGCTTCCGACTTGTCAGGGCCGATGAATTTGAGATCGGCATAGTCCTCCCAGCGATGAAAGTCTGCATTCGGCTTGGAACTCTGCGGCGAGGACCACGACAAGTCGGGCGTCTCGAAATCAATGCAGTAGTCGTAGCGGCACAGCACGAACTTCCAAACTTCATCGATCGCCGGCCGGCCACCAGTTTTCAGGAAATCACGCCACGGAATTTTTCCCTCAACCGACCAGCCTTTGTCGCGATCGGCCCAATTATTAAGCGTGCCGTCGAGCACGACTTTCGATTCGAGATGAAACTCATCTGCGCGCCGAAAGCGTGCGACGTGCCCGCGTCGCGGCAGGAACATGTCGAAGACCGTGTTCTTCGCGTTGACTTGAAACTCGTAGTATCCCGGCTTGTTGTCAGCCGGCTTGAAGAACAACTCGAAGACGTCGTTGTCCCAGGTATCTCCGTCGTGCTCGGTGACATCGGCGTAGAGATCGGAATCAACCATCTCGCTGAAGAAATACAGGTTGTCACGGTCCCACAACAGTCGAGCCTTCGTCGCCGTCTTTGACGGACGAGCGTCTTTCCCAAGCCACGGCAGCGAGAACTTGTCGATGATCTCGGCCGACTCCCAAGCTTTCTCGTCCCCCTTGCCGTCGATCGTGATCGGCAACTCGGTGAAGCGGCATTCGTGCGGCTTCGCTTCGTCCTTGGGCTTCTCGTCGGCTCCGAACGTGGTGCCACTCAGCAGAAATGAAGACAGGATCACGCCGAGGCGCAAAGGCGCAAAGGGCGACGGGAGAAACCAGAAACTTGCAACACGACTTCGCGATCGACTTTCCATTTCGAAAACTCCTCGATGGCTGAATTTCGTCAGTTGGTTGGCTTTCACTGCGTCTCGGCACCTCGGCGTGAGACTTCCGGTTCCGCTCGCTTCACCAGCGTTGAAAACTGCTCGCCGCGTTCGATGTAGTTTTGGAACCAGTCGTAGCTGGCGCACCCGGGAGAGAGGAGTACGACATCGCCCGAAGAAGAAATTTGCAAGCTCCACGCGACGGCCGATCCGAGTGACTCGAACCCACGGCATGTCGGCCCGGAGACATTCGCGGCGCGGGCAGCGGCCTCGATGAGGCAGCCGAGTTGCGGCCCGGTCTGTCCGAGCAATGCAACCGCGCGGCAACGGCTCACGGCGGCAGAGGCGATCGCCGACAAATCGATCTGCTTGTCGTAGCCGCCGGCCAGCAGCACGATCGGTTCGTCGAATGACTGGAGTGCCAGAACCGTCGCTTCGGGAGTCGTGCTTTTCGAGTCGTTGAAACAACGACGGCCATCGACCTCTGCCACGAATTCCAACCGGTGCGGCAGACCACGAAACGACGAGACCGCTTGTTCGATCGCGGCGACCGACGCGCCGGCCGCCAGTGCGGCGGCGATCGCGGCTTGAGCGTTCTGCCAATTGTGAGTTCCGGGCAAGCGCAACCAACGGCCGAGCGGTAATCGCTGCTCGCCGCCAAATTTCAATGGCATTCGCGCGATCACTTCTGAGCCATCGCCGAACACTCCGAAGCTCTGCTCGTCCGCCGGACTGAATCGCAAGCGTGTCGCTGCCGTCGGCCATGTCGCGACTTCCGACTCCGAATTGACGACCGCAATCTGGTCGTCCGTTTGCCAGCGCAGCAGGTTTTGTTTGGCCGCACGGTAAGCCTCGACGGTGCCGTGTCGGTCGAGATGGTTCGGCGTGAAGTTTGTCACGACAGCAATCTCTGGCCGAGGCTGCAACGGCGCGAGGTCTTCGAGTTGGAAGCTGCTCAATTCCAGCACAACCCAATCGTCCGGCTGAATTCGCCGGACTTCCGGAAGCAGGCTGATGCCGATGTTGCCGCCCAGCCAGCAGCGACTGTCGCCCGAGTTCTTGTGGCCTGAGCGACGCGGGGAGAGACTCGCTTCCAGGATCGCGTGAATCAACGCCGTCGTCGTGGACTTGCCGTTGCTGCCGGACACAGCGAGGACTCGGCCGCGATTACGTTCCCAGAACAGATTCATCTCACTCGTCAGCGGGATGCCACGCTCGCGGGCAACCGCGAGAAACGGATTTTCCTTCGCCACGGCGGGGCTGACGACGACGAGGTCTGTGTCGCGGAAGTCCGCCTCGTCATGCCGGCCGAACCGCAACGTGACGGGCCAAGTCGAGTCCAACTGTGCGAGCGAGGAACGTAACTCCGCCTCGGTCCGGAGATCGGTGAGAATCACTTTCGCACCCGCCTCGGCCAGGAAGCGGACAGCTCCCACTCCGCCACCAAACCCCCCCAGTCCCATGACCGTTACCGTACGGTTGCAGAATTCGAGGTCGGAGGGGGACGGCGGCATCGGAGATCAATCTTCGTGACGAACAGCAGATTTCGATTTAACGGTTGTACGCCGTTTGCCGATAATCAGGAACAGTCGCGGCGTCCGTCAATCGTCCGCCGTGACCATCGAGCGCAGGAAAGCGACAATTTGGCGATTGTTGTCCAGTGTCCGGTGCTGGTCACGAATGCTCGCAAGGAAGCGGGGAAAATTATGAATCTGGGGCAAAAGACGAACTCGTTCATCGTGGGCTTGGCCTGTTTCGGGTTGTTGATGCAAACGACCCCCTCGTTCGCCGGGCCTCCCGTGCGAGCAGAATCAACCTCGTCCGAGAAACCAGTTCCGAAGAAAGTCGTCCAGCCAGCCGCGATTGACGTCGCAATGGCCAAGGACGGAACGATCTCCGGACGAGTGCTCGACGCCGAGCAAAACGGCGTGGCCAAGACGGAAGTCTCCATCCGCCAAGGCAAGATGGAAGTTGCCAAAACCGTCACCGATGCCGATGGCCGTTTTGAAATCGCGAACGTCAAAGGTGGCGTGTACGTCGTCGCGGCGAACAGTGGCTACGGCTTGTTCCGATTCTGGACGGCGAAGTCCGCTCCTCCGAAGTCGCACGAAAAAGTGCTGTTGATGTCCAACTCCGTCGTCGTGCGTGCTCAGAACGCGAATGATGGCGGCGAAGTACTCTACGATGACAACGGCCAACCGTATGCCAAGATTCACGTCGTCGATCACGGCGCGGTCGCGACAGGCCCAGTTGGCCCAGCAGTCGGAGCAGATCTCGGAAGTTTGGATATCTTCACCATCGCCCTGCTGGCCACCGCAGCGGCTGGTTTGGCAGTCGCGATCATCGCTCTCGACGACGACGATCCGGCTCCGGCGTCGCCGTAATCGGTCTCGAATCCGCATTCCACAAATCGCAAAAAAGAAGCCCGGCTTTTCCAAAAAGCCGGGCTTCTCGCATTTGTCAGCAACGTGCTCGCCACTCGGTCACGTTCGCGTGAGCACCACTTTAGGGGCATCGTAGGTTCTTCCGGTGGAGCTGTCCTTGTCCTCGACCTTGTCGCATGCCAGTTGATACAGACGGCGGCCCGCTTCCGTCGGGTACTCCGTGTTGATACAGGCTTGGCAGATGGAATCCGGCGCGAGGCCGATGCTGCGAGAAATCGCGCTGATGGGCAGATACCGCAGCGAGTCAGCTCCGATCGCGCGAGCCATGTTGGCTTCAATTTCGGGAGTCAACTCCGCATCCGACATGAACCGAGTCGCGAACAATTCCTTCACGGTGCTCATATCGATGCCGTAAAAACACGGAGCGATGATCGGCGGGCACGCCACGCGGACATGCACTTCCTTGGCCCGGCCACGCTCACGGATTTGCGAGACCAACGCCTTCATCGTCGTCGAGCGGACAATCGTGTCCTCGACCAGCAAAACTTTTTTGCCTTCCAGAACCTCAGGCAGTGGCGTGTACTTCGCGCGGACTTTGTCAGCTCGATTGACCCCTTCGATGAACGTGCGGCCGACGTACCGATTGCGAATCAATCCCTCCAAGCTGGGGACGTTCAATTGGTAGGCCATGCTGTCGGCAGCAGCCTTGGCCGTGTCAGGAACCGGGACGACGATCGTGTCGTGATCTGGCTTCAGCGGTTCTTGCAGAGCCAGTTCCTCGCCGAGTCGTTTCCGAGTCAAATACACGCTGCGGTCGTCGAGATTGCTGCACACGTTGGCGAAGTAAATCCACTCGAAGAAGCAGTGAGCACGCTTCGGGCTTTCCGCAAAACGACGTTCAAATTCGATCTCGCCGTCCTGGATCGTAATCGCCGTTCCTGGGGGCAGACTGCGAATTTGCGAGTCGCGGAACCCCATGTTCGACAACGCCACGCTTTCGCTGGCGGCGGCGAACAGTGGGCCATCGATGGCGTAGCACAGCGGGCGAATCCCCAACGGATCGCGAGCGATAAACATGTCGCCCAATGCGTTCACGAAGACAATGTTGTAGGCTCCATCCAACCGCCGCGCGAGATTCGACAACAGCTCCAACAGGTCGGGACGCCCCTTCGATTCACGCTGCTTCAGTTCCTGGCAAATCAGGTGCATCAAGATTTCGGTGTCGGTCTCGCGAGCCAAATGGAAGTCTGGATTCTGGAGGCACTCCTCACGCAACTCCGGGTAGTTCGCCAGTTGGCCGTTGAACGCAAAGCTGAACCACTTCGATTTTTCGATGTGATGCCGTTCGAAGGGCTGAGCGTAACTGCGGTCATCCTTGCCGCACGTCGCGTAGCGCACATGCCCGATGGCCGCCGAGCCGGCATAGTCGGACATCAACGACTCGAAATTTTCTCGCTTGTTGAGCTCAAAGACTTCGGCAACGGAGCCCACATCCTTGTGGGTGTCGATGAGCTGGTTGCGGTCGTGGCTGAAAGTCGTCATGCCAGCCGCCAACTGCCCGCGATTCTGAATGTCCAGCAGCAACCGCGGAATCAGCCGCGACGTCTGCTCGATCCCCTCTTTGGGGAGCAAATCGCTGCGGCCCCGATTCGGAAGATGATAAACCGCCGCAACGCCACACTCGTGATGCAGTTCCGCCATGAATCGTCCCGCCGTGAATTGGTGAAGAACAAAAGCGGGCGACATGATAACGGTCG
>QWQF01000148.1 GCA_003669125.1 Planctomycetota bacterium | reverse complement strand
GTGTTGTGGTTCGCGCGTGAAGGTCATCGCCGTTGGCGTCCGCTGTTGTGCCCCTGGTACACGTCAAAAACAGATCCGTCATTCGCCGGCATGCTCGGCACGCTCCGTCGGCTCAGCGTCCGGCAACAGGTTTTGACCTTGGCCCTCGCAGGACCAGGGTCTCGAAAAATCCAACAACTCCTAGAAAACGCGGTGGCCTTGGCCACCTAAAGTGCAAAAGTCGAAGTTAGATGTCTCCTCATCGCGGCCTTCTGCTGGTGAAACCACGACGTAGCCGAGTTCCCTCAAACACTCGATCGCGAGTTCGGGATTCTCCAACGTCCAGCCGATCATCTCGCGAGCCAGTTCCTGCCGCTTATCAACCACGGCATTCAGCGGCTCGACTGGCTGAGACTCGCAATAGGCTTTGAGTCGCATCGTGGCGAGTAAGATGTTGGCGGACACCGTGGATTCGGGGCGTCGGCGAACGACTTCCGCCAAGCGACGTGCCGTTCCCACGGGGCCGTTGAAGTCTGCCAACAGGCGGTCGGCGAGGATCGGAATTCGATTGGGTTCGGACCTCACGATTTCACGGGCAACCGTGGCGAGTCTCCGATTGCGGCGTATTTCACGCTTGGCCTTTCGGCGGGCGGCTTCCCGTTGTGCGTGACACCGTGAGCAGTCGCAAGCACGCTCGGAATGGCCACGACGCCGGAGCCGGAATGCGTCGATGCTTTTCGCAATACCACAGCGCACGCAGAGCTTGGTTGCGGGTGTTGTCGAAATGGCATGTTCTCCACAGCGAGAGTTTCCATTGGTCTTTTCGTGACGAGATGGCCGAAACCCGCAACGCAAAGCTGCGTTGGATGATAACCACCCGCGCTCGGCCGGCTGCTCCAACACTCGGAGCCAACCGAAAAACGATGCGGACTCGCGTTGCGTTGGTGCGGCCGACTTTCTGAAATGCCCGCAACGCGGCTAGGTCTGGCCACTGAAAGCTGGTCGTTCCAACCGGCCCGCCGCGTCTTCTTTCTTGGAACGCCACCCAAGGAACAAGTGGCATGACGACGCAGACACCCAGCGAACAAAATCCAGGCATGTTGGCGAGACTTTTGACTGAAGGGTGTGAGCGGCCAGCAAGCGAGATTGTCGCCGAAGTCAACAAACCGAATCCGAGTTTGAGGACACGACTTCAATGGGATCAGCTAACGGCCGAACAAAGAGAGGTAGGCGTCGTACTAAATGTCGAAGCCAACCGTGGAAAGCCAGCAGACAAGGCGCTTCGCGAGCAACGCGAGAAATCACCCGTCGAACTTTCTGTTGAGGCGGTGACGCCTGCGAAAGAACTCGCCAATCGTTTCGAGAAGCCGTACCAGTCGTACAAGAGCGCGGAGCGAGAACTCTTGAGCCGAGGCGCGGAGACGGTCACTGATCGGCAGGCGTGGGAGTTTCTCAACGAACACGGAGTTGACGGCTACAAGCCGGAGCCGTTCGACACTTGGCAACGATACGTTCGAGAAGCTCGAAAGTTCTACGACGATCGAAAGAACACTCCGCGCGGCGGTCGCGATGGTGGAAGCATCGTTGACGCTGACGAGACGTAGCTCCGCTTGCAAAGCGGATTCTTTTCAAAAATCCACCCCGTGCATTCTGCGGGAAACTTGAGCATCCGCCTCCCATCCGCCCCATCCGGTTTCCGTTGGGCACGTTCGCGACGAATGAGTTCGCGGACGAACTCCCAGCGGAGACGCAAAGATGACGGAGCTACTGACTGCCGCTCAATTGGCCGAGCGGCTCAAGGTGCGCCCCAGCACAGTGCGCGAGTGGGCGAAGACGGGACGCATCCCAGAGATTCGGATCTCGGCCAAGGTGCGACGATTCGATCCGGCGGAAGTGGACGCGGTGTTGCGTCGTC
The DNA here is from genome assembly GCA_003669125.1 of Planctomycetota bacterium. Lineage (GTDB taxonomy): Bacteria > Planctomycetota > Planctomycetia > Planctomycetales > Planctomycetaceae > SXKJ01. Next base: position 10,711 of record QWQF01000148.1, on the reverse strand, counting down.
AGGCGGTGTCCCGTGGCTAACACTGCGGTTGATGGTCTGAAGATGACGTTGAGCGAGCCGGCTGTTGATGGTGTGTCATCACCGACGAGACTCGCGAAGCGAAAGAAGACGGCGGGCCGAGTGCCGCGCTTGCACGTCCGCGTCGACGAAGCGGCGGAGATGTCTGGCGTGTCGCTCGCGACGTGGTGGCGATGGGATGCATCCGGGGCGATTCCACAAGCGGTGAAGATTGGCGGTGTGAAACTCTGGTCCGTGCGATCGCTCAAGCTGTGGTCGCGTTGGGGATGTCCGAATCGGCGCGAGCTCGTTGAACGGCTCGCGGCATTCGAGGCGGATGCTGTTCGTCGCGGCTCTCGGAAGGGAGGGCGGTGACATGCTGAGTCCAAAAGCGTGGGGAGTGTCGCCGCACAATGCGGGCGCGGAGTGTTCCGTACTCGGTTCGGTGATGGTGAGGCCGGGTTGCTTGGACATCGTGGCGGCGATGCTCAAGCCGGAGGATTTTTTTGATGCGGATCGGCGGACGATTTTCGAGGCGATGCTGTCGCTCCGATCGCAGCGGAAGCCGGTGGATACCGTGACGCTCGCGGAAGAGTTACAGCGGTTCGGCAAGTTCGATGAAGTCGGCGGAGTTGCGGCGTTGAATGAGTTGCTCGAAACGGTGCCGACTGCTGAGCACGTCGAACACTACAGCCAGTCGGTTCGCGAGGATGCGATCCGTCGCTGTCTGATTCAGCAAGCGGTGAGCGTGGCCGAGCGGGCGAACTCGAAAGCCGGCTTGGATGAACTGCGGCCGATGCTCGCGACGTTGGCGGAGTCGGTCATCGACATTGACGAAACCACGAATCGAGCGAGTGGCGGCAAGGATTCGCCAACGGTGGCGGGTGGTTTCGTCAGGTTCCCGGTCGAGGCGTTGCCGTGGCCGTTGGATCGGTTCATCACGGAAGCGACGGACTCGCTGCGGTGCGATCCGTGTTACATCGCGTCGCCGATGCTGAGCGTCCTGGCCGGCGCGGTGGGAAACTCGCGTGTCGTGAAGCTCAAGCGGAAATGGTCTGAGCCGTGTCTGCTTTGGACGGTGATTGTCTCGGCATCGGGAACGATGAAGTCGCCAGCGTGGGCACTCGCGAAAGAACCACTGGACGCGATTCAGTCGGCGGCGTTCGCGGAGTATCGCCAAGCGAGGCTGCAATACGACCAAGCCAAGCAAGAGTACGACGCGGCGGTTCAAGAATGGAAACGGAGCGGCCGGCAACGCGGAGATGCGATCCCACTTCCGCTCACCGAACCGATTGCCAAGCGGTATTTGGTTGATGACCTGACCGTGGAGACGCTCGCGCCGTTGTTGGAGCAACAACCGCGAGGCTTGACGCTGTGCTGTGACGAGCTGGCCGGATGGTTCGGCGGCTTCAATCAGTATCGCAGCGGTCGCGGTTCCGATGTCGAACGCTGGCTGTCGATTCATCGGGCGGGGCCGATCACCGTGGATCGAAAAACGGATCACCAATGCCGACACATTCCGCGAGCCTGTATTTCGGTGACGGGTGGGATTCAGCCGAAGGTGATGTCTCGCGTCGCGTCGAACCCTGAGTTGCGGGACAACGGCTTGCTGGCTCGGCTGCTGGTGGCGATGCCGCCACGACGCCCGAAGCAATGGTCCGATGCGGACGTCTCGGAAGAGGCGGACGCGGCCTATCGGCACATTGTCGAACGGCTGCTGTCGCTCGACTTCGGCGCGGACGAACACGGCAATCCGGTTCCCATCGTGTTTTCGTTGTCGCCGGACGCGAAAGAGAAGTTCGTCCGATTCTTCAACGCTCACAACCGAGAGCAGTCGTTGCTCGGCGATGATCTCTCGGCGGCGTGGTCCAAGTTGGAAGCCTATGCCCCGCGGCTGGCGTTGCTCATTCAATTGGTTCGTTGGGCAGCGGAAGGCTACACGCCTGCGACCACCAGCGCGGTCGATGAACAGAGCATGGATGCGGCCATCGTGTTGGTGAAGTGGTTCGCAAACGAAGCGAAGCGGGTGTCCGCGCTGCTCGGCAACGGTGACGACTCGGAAGAAAGCCGGCGGCGACGCCTGGCCATCGACGCGGCGGAGCAACACGGCGGCCGGCTCACCGTTCGCGCATTGATGCGATCACGGGCCGGGTTCAAGTCGGCGGACGATGCCGAGCAGACGTTGAACGCTCTGGTCGCAGCCGGCTTGGGACACTGGGAGCAATCGTCACCGGGCAAGAGCGGCGGGAGACCGACCACCGTGTTCGTGCTGGTTGAATCGGCGAGCGATCCCGCTCACGACTCTGACGCAACCCCCTCGCCGAATGACAGAACCTCAACGAACTCCGCGAGCGGTGAGGCTTCGTCAGTGTCAATGAGTGACGACGCGGCGGCGCGATGCTTCGCATCGGGCCGGCTGACGCGATTCAACAACGTCTGACGCTGATCGTTAGCGTCTGGTATCCTCTTCCCACCTTTGGCCCCCGTGAGTCGGCAGTCCTGAGAAGCTGTCGACTAGCGTGGGGTCTTCTCAGCAAGGGTCCAACATGGCGAAGCTCTTCAAGCGGACGTTTTGGGCAGTCGATCCGATCACCGGCGAGCGAGTTCAACGCAAGACGCCGAACTGGTACGGCAAGTATTGCGACGACCTTGGAATCTGGCGGCGAGTGCCGCTCTGCCCCAACAAGACGCTGGCCGGCTTGATGTTGGCCGAACTCAAGCGGAAGACAATGCAGTGCCAAGCGGGCGTGTCTGATCCGTTTGAGGCTCACCGCAAGCAACCGTTGGCGTTGCACGTCGCGCAGTACCGCAAACACTTGCAAGCGAAACGCAACTCGGCCGATCACGTCGCTCGGACGATTCAACGAATCGAGTCGGTCAACGACGGTTGCGGCTTTCGACGAATTGCGGACCTCAAGCCGGCGGCCGTGGCGTCGTGGCTGGCTGAACAACGCGAGCCGACGAAAGACACAGACGGCAACACCATCCCCGGTCTGAGTGTCGCGAGCAGCAACCACTACCTGACCGCCATCAAAGGCTTCGCCCGTTGGCTGGTGCGGGATCGTCGCTCGGCCGAGAACCCCTTGGTTCACCTTTCGAGGCTCAACGGTGAGGATGACATTCGATGCTCGCGCCGCAGTTTGTCCGAAACGGAGTTCGGCCGGCTGTTGAAAGCGGCTCGCGATGGTAAGTCGGTCTGCGGTCTGACCGGCGTGGAGCGTGAGTTGCTGTATCTCGTGGCGGCATTCACGGGACTCCGCGCCCGCGAACTGTCGAGCCTCACCGAATCGAGTTTCGACCTGACCGCGAACCCGCCCACGATGACGGTTGAAGCCGGCTACTCGAAGCGACGTCGCCGGGACACTCTGCCGGTTCATCCGCTCGTGGCCGAGACGCTCGCGACGTTGTTCGCTCAACGACGACGTGAGCGAGACTCCGCGCCGATCGCTTTGAAGTTCGACGCGGCTCGAAAGAAGATCCCGGTTGGACAACGCGGAGAGAAGCCGAACGCGGAACCAATCTGGTCGGGAACGTGGGCGAAGAATCGTCACGGTGCGGAGATGATCCGTCACGACCTTCAAACGGCCGGCTTGTCGTTTGAAGATGAACGCGGCGACGTATTCGACTTCCATTCGCTGCGCGGCCAGTTCATCACGCAACTCGGCCGGAGCGGCGTGTCGTTGGTCGAGGCTCAAAAGCTGGCTCGACACTGTGACCCCAAGCTGACCGCCAACCACTACACGCATCTCTCGCTTCACGACCTGACCAGCGCAGTGAGCCGGCTTGCCGCTCCGCGACAACCTCACCAAGAGCGTGAGACGATGACGGCAACCGGAGCGGACGATTTTACTGGCCCACCCACTGGCCCAAAACTGGCCCAAAAACCTGAGTATCGTGGAGAAGCCCTGACAACGGCTGCGAGTTCGTCCGACGCGAATCGTGCTGCCGAACATCCTTCGCCAGAAATGCGCAAACCCCGGATAAACCGGGGTTCTGAGCACGTTTGCGAGTCGTGGACAATGCCTGAGAAGAAGAGTGCCGAAGGTGGGAGTCGAACCCACACACCTGTGAGGATACGGGATTTTGAATCCCGCGCGTCTGCCATTCCGCCACTTCGGCCCGTTGCAGGGGCGACATCTTAGGGACGACGAATTGCGATGCAAGCAAGCCGCGAGAACGAATCCATCACAGCTCGAAACCGAGTTCGCGAAGGCGATCGCGAATCGTGGCGGCGGCCAACAGATCACGAAATTGTTTCACGGCAGGACGATCCCAGCGAGCGGCGGGGATCGCGAAGTCGTAGTGCTCGGCTTGCAGTGGGAGAAAGCTCAGGCCGTACATTTTGGCGACGGTGTCGATGGCGACTCCCCAGTCGGCTCGGCCTTGAGCGACGGCGGCGGCGACGGCGTTGTGCGACTTCGCCTGCACGGCGTAGCCCGGCGGTTGTTGGCCGCTCTTCAAGAACTCGGCGAGTTGTTGGTCGATGAGGATTCGTGTGCCGCTGCCGGCGTTGCGGTTGACCATCGTGCAATGCGGATCGCTCAGCGCGGCGGCAATCGCGTTGGCGGCGTTGCGGCCGGTGAAGCGAGTGTCGCCGGGGCGGAACACGATTCCTTGCTGGCGTCGATAGCCGGTCAGCAACCGCAGGTCGTCGGAGAGGAACGGGCGGTTGTATTCGCCGGTCTCGGCGTCGAGCAGATGCATGCCGGCGATGTCGCATTCGCCACGCTTGGCGGCGGTGAGTCCGCCGGTGCTGCCGACGTACAGCGACTTGGCTCGCACGCCGCGATGCTGCAACTCGCTGAGCAGCAGATCGAGGCCGACACAGTGGCTGCCGATCACGACCAGATCGGCCGGTGCGAGTTCGTGGCCTAGCAAAGTCACATCGACCTCGCGGCCGGCTTCGATCTGTTCGGTGTGCTGGCCGATCGTGATGAAGCCGTCGGCTTGGCTGAAAGTCGTCACGCTGCCGGAACCTTTGCCCATCGGATATGCGGCGAGGCCGGTCTCGGAATGCACGAGACTGACGAGCAAGAACTCGGTGCGGCCTCGTTCCGAGTTGACTCGTAGCGGCAGCGTCGCGCGAACCGTCTCGCGCTGCGCGGCGGGGAGGCCGGCGAAAGCTCGCAGCACCGGAGCGACGAACTCGTGAAACGTGAACAGAGCCGACGTCGGAAACCCCGGCAGGATCACGACCGGTTTGCCGTTCGTGACCGCCAGACAAATCGGCTTGCCCGGCTTGAGCGCGACGCCGTGCGCGACGATGCCGGGATCACGCAGCTCGCGGACAACTCGATACGAGAGATCGCCCGCCCCTTTCGATGTTCCGCCCGACAGCAGCACGGCGTCGTGTTGCAGCGCGGATTGCAGAGCGGCGTCCAGTTGCAAGAGATCATCGGGCACAATGCCGAGGCAGATCGGCTCGCCCCCCAATTCCGCGACGGCGGCGGCCAATGTCGGGGCGTTGCTGTCGAACACTGAGCCGGGCTGCGGCACCGAACCGGGCGCGATGATCTCATCGCCGGTCGACAAAATCGCGACGCGCGGTTTGCGAAACACTTCAACGTTCGCTCGGCCGATCGCAGCCAGCACTCCGATCTCGCGCGACGTCAGCCGGACTCCGGCACGGAGCACGGTCTCGCCACGAGCGATGTCGGTCCCGGCAAACGTGATGTTCTGACCGGCCGTCACCGGGCGGCGAATTCGTAGGGCGAGTCGCTCTCCGCGTTCAAGTTCCGTGTGTTCCACCATCACGACCGCATCCGCTCCGCGTGGAACCATGCCGCCGGTGGCGATGATCGTCGCCGTGCTCGATTCGACATTCTGCTGAGCAACAACTCCCGGGGAGAGCACTTCTCCGTTGAGCCGCAGTTGCCTCGGCGTTTCATCCGCAGAACCAAACGTGTCGGTGGCTCGAACAGCGAAACCATCGACGTTGGATCGGTCGAAGGCCGGGACATCCACGTCCGCACGGACGTCCTCGGCTAGGATGCGTCCGAGCGCCTCCGCCAACGCGACGACCTCTCGGCCCAGCGGCTGCATTCGCAGCGGCGCGAGAAATCGCTGCATCGCGGTGTCGCGATCGATCACCTCCAGGAATTGATCCTGGACGGCGGCTCGCAACAGTTCGGATTCGTCGGTGGGTTGAGTCATCGGTGCGTGCTACGGGAGCGGGTCGTACAGAAACACTTCGACCTCAGTGCCGGGAGCGTAACCTTCCAGTTCGGCGGGGACGATGACGAAGCCGGCGGCTCGCGTCGTGCTCGACAGGATCGACGCGCCGCTGGTCGAGATCGGCTCGATGCGGTCGGACTCGAGGCGGACTCGGCAATAATCGACGCGGCCGACGGCGGAGACGATCTTGCTGCCGACGATGGCTCGCTGTCGAAGATACGGCCAATCGCTCAACCGGCCGCCGAGTTGTCGGATCGCTCGGCCCGCGAAGAAATCGTACGCACACAAACACGACACCGGATTGCCGGGCAGCAGGAACACCAACACGTCGCCGATGTGGCCGATGCCGGTCGGACTCGACGGCCGCATCGCGACGCCGTGAATCGGCAACGCTCCGACTTCGGACAACACGGCCGGAGCATGATCCTCCGCACCGACACTCGATCCGCCGGACACCAAAATGATGTCGGCCCCCGGCTCGGTCAGCGCCGCCGCGATCGCCGCTCGGTCGTCGATCAGTAATCGCGACGATTCCAGTTCTCCCCCGTCTCGTTCGATCAACGCGTGCAGCGTCGGCGAGTTGGAATCGAAAATCTGAAACGGTTTCCGATCATCGCCGGGGACCGCCAACTCATCGCCCGTCGCGAGCACTCGGACACGCGGTCGTTTCACGACGGACACCGATTGAACACCGATCGAGGCGAGCAGCCCGACGTCTTGCGGACGCAAGCGTCGCCCTGATTCCAACACAGTCTGACCGGCAGCGACATCTTCGCCGCGCCGCCCGATGTTTCGTCCTGGTGCCATCGCAGCGGTGAACTCGACTCGCTCACCGACCTCGCGCGCGAATTCGGCCGGCAACACCGCGTCGGCACCGCTCGGAATCGGAGCACCGGTCATGATGCGTATCGCCGTTCCGACAACAACCTCACCAGCGAACGGGCGACCCGGCAACGACTGCCCAATCAACCGCAAGGCGAGCGGGTTGTAATCCCCTGCCCCGGTCGTCTCCGCACCACGCATCGCGAAGCCATCCATCGCCGAGCGATCAAACGGCGGCACGTCCAGCGAGGCGATCACCGGCGACGCGAGGACTCGCCCAAATGCGCTGGCCAACGAAACCACTTCCGAGCCAAGCGTGCGGCATCTCGCGTCAAGCCACTCGCAGACTTGTCCAACGGTTGCCCGCTCGCGAAAGCCGCGCATCCGCACGTCATCAAAACCGCAGCATCCGTCGTCGAGTGTTCGTTGCATGAGAATCTATTCAACCAATCCCGCTAGTCGCAGCGCCGCTTCGTAATCTTCTGGACGATTCAGATTCCGAAGCGATTGTAGCTCTGGGTCCACCGCTCTCAATTCGTCAACCGAAACCTCGACCGAGTCAGATGCTTGGATCAGGAACAATGGCCGCAACCGTTGAGCGGCGACAAGTTGGGACGCTCTTTCCGCCAACGATGTGCGATAGACCGCCGCCAGAGGATGGTGAAAGTCCCCTTCTTTGGGGACCGCCAACTCGTGACCGCTCAGCCGACGGATCATCTCGGCGATGAACTCAGGCATGAGTAGCGGTACGTCACAAGACGTCACAAACGCCGCCTCGACTTCGCCGGCAAGGGCTTGCAAGCCGACGGACATGCCAGCCAAGGGGCCGAGGTGTTCATGCTCGTCTCGCAGGATTCGGACGTCGCTGGGGAGTGGCGGAACCTCCTGACCGGGAGCCGCGACGACGACGACCGGATTCACCGTCGTGCGCAGAATTCGAACGACTCGCGCGAGCATCGGCTCATTCCCAAATCGGAGCGTCAGCTTCGGCCGCCCCATGCGAGAGCTGCGGCCGCCGCACAACACGATGCCGCCGACTGATTGAGACACGGGCGCCGGATCCATAAACTCCCTCGTACGATGGACGAACTTTGGTACAAAGATGGATTGCAGTTTAGCTGCACGGGCTGCGGAAACTGCTGCACGGGACCAGCCGGGTACGTTTGGGTCTCCGAATCGGAGATCGCCCAAATCGCGGAACTCCGGCAGCAGTCGGTCGGCGAGATCAAGATTTTTCACACCCGGCTGGTCGGTGCGAACCTCTCGCTGACCGAGTTTGCCAACGGTGACTGCACGTTTTTCGATCCAGCGACTCGGCGCTGCACGATTTATGAGGCTCGGCCGATCCAGTGTCGCACTTGGCCCTTCTGGCGCAGTAACTTACGCAGCCAGGAGGCTTGGGATCGGATGCGGCAGACCTGTCCCGGAGCCGGCCACGGACCGCTGATTCCGCTCGACGTCATCGAAACCCAGGCCGAAAAATTGGAGCTTTAGGGACTCTGGGGCGAGACCACAAAGCTGCTCGGTTTTTTCGATTTTGCGGATTGGACTGGAGTTGATGGGCACGTCGAACCGAAAAAGGATGATGAGTCCGTCTGCTCGACTTGTTCAAGCTGCGGACTGGAGGTCTTCAACCCAAGGTTCCGTTCCGCGACTTGACACTAAATCGAGTTTGTGACTACCGTTGCGACCCATTCGTGGGTTGTAACCCCCTCTGCGGATCGGTGACTTTTAGCAGGAGACTTCCGTCGTGACCAAGAAAGAGATCGTCAAAACCATCTCGGACAAAATTGGCCTCACGCAGTTGAAGACGAAGGAAATCGTTCAGCAAACCTTCGACGCGATTGTGGATACGTTGGTCGAAGAACGCCGGATCGAACTTCGGAACTTTGGAGTCTTTGAAGTCAAGAAGCGAGCGGCCCGCAAGGCTCGTAATCCCCGTACGGGAGAACGGGTGGACGTGGCGGAGAAATACGTCGTCACGTTCAAGCCCGGCAAGGAAATGGAAGAAAAAGTTCGCATGTTGGAACTGGCCGAAGCTGCGAAAGCTCGCGGTGAAGCCCCCCCAGCAAGCCCCACCACCTAAATCCCGTCTGATTGCCCGCCAAACACGTCTCGCTTCTGGATCCATTGTCAAAACTCGATGTCAGGGAGGACATCATGCGAAAGCTCGTCTGTACCGGCCTATTGCTGGCAACTACCGCCCTGCACGTTGGATGCGTCATCCCGATGTATTCGTCTGACCCGGCCATTCGCGCTCGTCAGTTGATCTACATGTCCGAGAATTTGCGGATGATCAACGACATCTGGGAACGGATTTGGTACGTCGATATGCCCGACATCGAGACGCCCTACCGCACACATGGCGGCGTGATCTAAGCGTGTCTGGGTGAATGTCTACACCTTTCACTTGCTGGCCGTGAGTCTCACTGGTCACTAAATTTCGCGGCGTGAACCCGCTTGAAGTCACGCTCAACCGACTCCGTTTGTGCAACCCGATCCTGGTCGCCTCAGGAACGTTCGGGTACGCGCGGGAAATGCAGTCGTTTGCCGAGTTCGCTCGCCTCGGTGGCATTGTCCCCAAGACAGTGACGCCCTTGCCTCGCATGGGAAACCCGCCGCCTCGGACTGTGGAAACCACGTCTGGTCTGCTGAACTCAATTGGCTTGGACAACGATGGCATCGAAGCGTTTCTCGAAAAGCATTTGGATTATTTGCTCGGTTTGGGAACGGCGGTCATCGTCAACATCGCTGGCCACAACATTGCTGAGTTCGGGCAGATGGCCAAACGACTGAATCCATTCAAAGAGATTGCCGCTGTCGAACTCAACATCTCCTGCCCGAACGTCAGCGGCGGAGTCGACTTCGCCACAGACCCAAAACTGACCTCACAGGTCGTTTCGGAAGTGCGAGCCGTTTGCGATCTGCCGGTGATCGCAAAGTTGACGCCGAACGTGACTCGTGTCGTGGACATCGCCGCAGCCGCAGCCGAGGCCGGAGCCGACGCCGTCACATTGGTCAACACATTTCAAGGCATGGCCATCGATTGGAAGCGGCGAAAGCCGATCCTGGGCAATGTGCTCGGTGGACTCAGCGGTCCCGCCATCAAGCCGCTGGCGTTGCGAATCGTCCATCAAGTCGCTCAGGCGGTGCAGGTGCCGATTATCGGAGTGGGCGGCATTCAGTCGATTGACGATGTGATGGAGTTCCTCGTGGCTGGCGCGACCGCAGTGCAGATCGGAACCGCAAATTTCTATGACCCGACGCTGGCCACTCGTTTGGTCGATCAACTCGCGGACGTCGTGAAGTCGCAAGGCTGCCAACGAGTGACGGAACTGATCGGCACGCTGCAATTGCCGGATCGCAGCGGTTGCCAGAAATAGCCGTGGCTGCTGGAATCCCGCGACAACGTTCGCCACACACGAGGATCATTCATGCGAGTTCTTTCCGGCATTCAGCCGACGGGCCGCTTTCACTGGGGCAATTACTTCGGAGCGATCCGGCAGTACATCGCGCTGCAGGACAACGACCAGGCGTTCTATTTCATTGCCGACCTGCACGCGCTCACGACCATCCGCGATGCCGGAGTGTTGCGAGGGTTCACGCGCGACGCGGCGCTCGATCTGCTGGCATTGGGGCTTGATCCCGCGAAGGCCACGCTGTTTCGACAGTCGGATGTCCCGGAAGTGACCGAGTTAATGTGGCTGCTGACCACGCT
>QWQF01000207.1 GCA_003669125.1 Planctomycetota bacterium | reverse complement strand
TGGTCACTCTCGGAACTGGCGGCCGCACCACCTTCTGAAACGACCAATGCCGCACATTCTCGGCCGAGGGTGCGGACGATTGCCCAAGCGCAGCAGGCACACTGATCGCAAGGAGCGCCAACGATCGGAGGAGGAGTGAACGCATCGGGAAATATCGTAACACCGCTCCGCGTGACGGCTACGTTGAGAGTCGCTCAAACTTCTGCAGCGTGTGAAAGTCGTCACCCTGAGGTTTCGCGTTGCCGTACGCGGCTCGAACGACTTCAGAGACGTACAAATCTCCGCGAGATTCGAACCAGATGTCGTGCGGCGCGAAGAAGTCTCCGGGAGCACACGGGTTGTCTCCGCCACCCCATCGCGAGAGCAGCCCACCGCTCGAATCGAAGATACTGACTCGCCCTCCGGTCGCGTTGGGGTGCGGAGGTTGCGTGCCGGGCCACATTCCCGCGCGGTAGCCGACTTCGGCGACGAAGACTCGGCCGTCGTCGTCGATCGCCACATCGCACGGCCGAGCGATGTCCGGCCACTCCGCCAGGAAATCGCCATCGGGCGAGAACAGTTGCAGCCGACTGTTCTCGCGATCGGCGACGTAGACCGTCCCCTGTCGGTCGATCGCGATTCCATGCGGGATGTGAAACTGTCCCGGACCCGCGCCTGGCGAACCCCACGAGTGCAGCAGTCGTCCGTCGGCAGAGAACCTGTGAATGCGAGCGTTGCCGTAGCCATCGGCGATGAACAGATCGCCGGCGGGTGCGATCGCGACATTCGTTGGGAAGTGAAACGGTGGGCCGACGTATCGGATCGTGCGGTAGTCGATGCTCGTCGCGCCGGTGTCGGAAGGGACTCCGTGAGTCCCCAACGTCATCAGCAACTGGCCGTCTGGCGTGAACTTTCGGACAGAGTGGCCGAAGTCATCGGTGCAGAACACCGAGTCATCCGGAGCGATCGTGATCCCGTGTGGCCGCGCGAATAAGCCCGCGCCCCACGAACCGAGGAACCGCCCCTCGCGGTCGAAGATCGTGACCGGATGCTCGCCACGGCTGAGGACAAAGACGCGGTCGCGCGAATCAGTAGCGACCCCCACGACCTCGATCACGTTCCAGTTCGCCGGCCAGCGCGGCCAATCGGCGACGACTCGATAACGAAAATCACCAGTGCCGAAAACGTCTTGATCATTCATCGTGTGTCTCGCAATCGTGGCGTTCATCGTTCCATTAATCACGGAGGCTGTGGCCGGTCAACTCGAGGAAGAGCCGCTCGAGGCTCGACTGGCTGGTCTCGACCGAGACGAGTTCGGTCTCTTCGGAATCGAGGATCTCCAGCACACGGCGCAACTCGCTAATGAGGCCGTCAGTTTTCGCAGCGCCGGCAGAACGATGCAGCACGAGCCGTGATTCTTCACCGCTGGGCGAGCCATTCGATTCGATCAAATTCCCCAGCCGCTCGCGAGCGTTGTCCGACAGGCGACGAACCCGCAACGCCAACTCCTGCTGCATCTGACCGAGCAACTCGCTGAGGCTGCCCATCGCGACCCGGCGGCCGTGATCCATGATCGCCACGCGGTCGCAGATCGCCGAGACCTCTTCCATGTAGTGGCTGGCGTAGATCACTGCCATGCCGCGCGACGCCTCATGACGCACGCAGTCGAGCAAATACGAACGCGATTGCGGATCAACGCCGACGGTCGGTTCATCGAGGATCAACAACTGCGGCCGGTGAATCAGTGCGACTCCGAAATTCAGTCGCCGCTTCATCCCGCCGGAGAAGTGGCCGCTGTCTCGATCGGCATGCTCGGACAACCCGATCTGATCGAGCACTTCGCCACAGCGCTTTTTCAATTCCATCCCGCAGAGACCGTACAGCTTGCCGAAGAACTCGAGGTTCTCGCGAGCGGACAACTCCGGGTAGATCGCCAGATCCTGAGGAGCGATGCCAAGAAACCGACGATCCTGTTTCGTGAATGACTTGATCGGACGGTCGTCGAAACGAACTTCGCCGGAATCAGCTTCGAGCAATCCGGCGATCATCGACATCGTCGTCGTCTTGCCGGCTCCATTCGGGCCGAGCAGGCCGAAGATCTCGCCGGAAGCGACCGTGAAACTCACTCCATCAACCACGCAGACGCTGCCGTAGCTCTTCCGCAGTTCGACAACTTCCAGGCGGCTCATCAAAATCCAGTCGCGTTCACAAACCCACGACCATCGCGTGCGTGGCCACCGCGGTCACGGCCGAAGCGATCCCAACTCGCACGTTGTCGTTCACGCGAGAAGGTAGCGATTCCGCAACCGCCGCAACAACCGCCGCCGCGAAGCCACACGTCAGCGCGATTGACCAACTCGCTCGCGGCTGAGATTCGGCCCAATAGGCCAGCGACGCCAAGTATCCACCAAACCCCACGAAGGCGAGCATGCCCGCCCAGCTCTTCTCGCGATTCCACGGCAACCTCGGCCCGCGCAGCAGCAATCCAATCGTCGTTGCCATGCCGTCACCAAACGCCAGAACGCACAGCACCAACATGCCCAGCTCGGCATGTTTGGGAAACAACAACAACGTCGCCAAGATCGAGACCGAGTACCCGAGCACGGCCGACAACTCCGCTTGCTCGCCCGTCCGACGAATCGTTTTGTAGCGCCACAACAACAGCGCCGCGATTCCGACGATCAATCCGGCCGCGATCTTTTGAAACGTCGCCGAGAGTGGATCTTTGTGCGGATAGATGTAGCTGGCGATCGGCAGCAGGCCCGGCAGCATGTGCCACAACCGACGCTTCAATTCCATCGCGGACAAGCTGCCTGGAAGCTCCAGCCAGCGACGCGATGACGTGACCAAATCGATGTGCACTTGGTCGCCAGCCGAGGTCTCGCGCCACTCGCTGGTGGCCGGGGCTGAGCCAGGATTGTTGGACTTGTTGCGATTTTGAGGATCGTTGGTCAGTTGCGGAGACATCAGACACCGCTCGAAAGACTGCCGATGAAGTGGCGGGGGAGTCACCGAAATCGATGACGAGCCAACGGCGACGGAGTCTCGCAAAGAATGCTCAAATCGGTGAAGAGCAGTTTTCAATGCCTGCGAAAGATCGGCACTCTTGCCCATCCTTCTGAGTCAGCCCGCGTGACGGCCCACCTTATTGATGCGGCCATAGACGTCATTGAGGACCCAGTGAAACAGCACGAGATGGATCGACTCGACCATGCCCATGTCGTCCAGCGGCACATGCAGATTGTTCTTGCCGAGCGATTTCAATTTGCCGCCTCCGTACCCGGTGATGCCCCAGGTCCGCAGGTTATGGCGGTTGCCCCACTCGACGGCGTTGAGAATGTTCGGGCTGTTGCCGCTGCCGCTGATCGCGATCAGCACGTCGTCGGGCGAGGCGAAGTTCTTGAGCTGCTCAACAAAGACGCGGTCAAAGCCTTCGTCATTGCCCCACGCCAGAATGTACGGCGTATTGTCCGTCAGGCTGAGCACCTTCAGCCGCTTGACGCTGTCGTTCGTGAAGTCCTCGCGACGCAGCGTACTCTTGCCGAGGTCTTCGCAGAAGTGCGACGAGTTCGATCCGCTGCCACCGTTCCCGCAGATGAACACAAAACGTCCGTCCTGATACGCCGAGTAAATTTCGTCCGCCAAACCAGACGTCTGACTGAGATCAAGCCGTCCAAATTCCTCGGCACAGCGAGCGAGATATTGTTGCGGATTGAGATGCGCACCGAGCATGAGAGATCATTCCTTTAGGTCGACTATCGATTTCCAATCCGAGATTCCAAACCTCAGATCGTGACAACGCGACTTTTCGCCATTCGACGGTCGCTTTGCAACTCGGAAATCCGACGGCACTCTCAGCTCACACCAGCAACTCGTGAACCACCTTGCCGTTGTTGACGACTTTCACGGGGCGGCCTTCGGGAGTGTGGAACTCGGCGTCAGGATCGATGCCCAGGCAGTGGCACATCGTGGCCGTGAGGTCTTCCGGACTGCGCGGGTCGGCAGCGGGTTTTTCGCCCTTTGGATTTGTCGCTCCGACGACCGTGCCGCCGCGGACTCCACCGCCAGCCAGCAGGATGCAGTTGGCCGGACCCCAGTGGTCTCGGCCGGCGTTGTTGTTGACTCGCGGAGTGCGGCCGAACTCACCCATCACGACGACCAGCGTTTTGCTCAGCATGCTGCGGTGCGCGAGGTCGCTCAGCAGCGTCGAGAGGCCGGTGTCGAGTTGTGGCAACAATTCGTTCTTCAACACGCGGAAGTTCTCGGCATGCGTGTCCCAGTTCGAATGGTCGATCGTCACGCAGCGAACGCCCGCTTCGATCAACCGGCGAGCCATCAGACAACTCTGTCCCAGCGAGTGCCGACCGTATTCGTTGCGCAGTTTCGGGTCTTCGGAATGAATATCGAACGCCGCCTTCGTCGCGGGGGACGTGATCAAATCAAACGCCTTATCCCGGAACGCCGAAGTCATGCGTGCCTTCGAGTTCGCGGCAACCTCAGCGGATTTCTCAAACCGATCAACCTGCCGCATCAACGCTCGGCGGTCGTTCAACCGAGAGCCATCGACGACGACCGGCGGCACGAGGTCCGGCACGCTGAAGTTCGGAGCGTTCGGGTCCGCCTCGACGACGAACGGCGAAGCGACTGAACCGAGATACGCCGATCCCGCCGACGGGTGCATCTTCGGCAAGCAGACATACGGCGGCACCGCTCCGCGCGGTCCCAGGATTTTCGCGACAACCGATCCGTGAGCCGGTCGCTGATTGTTCGGCACGAGGTTCGGGTTGAATCCCGGCAGCGGCTGATAACCGGTCAGCATGTAATGATCGGCCCCACCGTGATCCGAATTCGGATGCGCCAGCGACCGCAACAACGCGAAGTGCTGAGCCTGCTTCGCGAGGAGCGGCAGGTGCTCACAAATCTGCATCCCCGGCACGGTCGTGTCGATGGGATCGAACTCGCCACGAAACTCCGGCGGTGCATTCGGCTTCAGGTCGAGCGTATCGATCGTCGCCAATCCACCCTTCAAAAACAGAATGATCAGCGAGACATCATCCTTGTCTTTATCCCGTGTGGCTTTGTTCAAGTCCGCCGCTCGCGCTCGCCCGGCCAACAAATCCGGCAGCGAGAACATCCCGGTCAGAGTGCTCGCACAGCCGACTTTCAACAGATCACGGCGTTGAATGCCATCACAGAATCGAGCGGATGAGGACATGTTGAACTCCCATCAGTGATTGAACACAAACTCCAACGAATTAAGCAGGCTCCAAGCCAAATCTTCGGCCGCTTGGCGGCGAGTGGATGCGTGATCTTGCAGATATTTCGTCGCGGCCGATTTCTCATCGGCAGTCGGCAGTCGGCTAATGACGGTCAGGTACAGTTCATCGATCAAGGCAGAATTGTCGGACGGGTAACGGCGGATGAGGCGGGCGACGGTACCAGATTCGTCGGAGAGTTTGGATTGCAATTCGGGGGAATTTAGGACGTGCAGGACTTGGGCGACGCTCGGCTCCGTCGCCCGTTCGCATTCGCAGGCGGTGGCTCGGACGGGGCGGCCGAAGAGTTTCAGGAAGTCATGTTTGACCTGGCTGTCCCAAAGCTGGATCGCTCGCGAACCGTCCGGGACGCCGGCGAATTTCTCGGACGTGCCGGTTGCCTGGCAGACGGCGTCGAAGAGGACTTCCGCATCGAGCCGCTTGAGCAATGCGCGCGAGTAGTTCTGCTCGTCCCGTTCGTTCGTGACGTTGGGCCGCGCGGATCGCTGATACGTTCGCGAGGCGGTGATCGTGCGGATGAGTTGATGGACGTCGAAGCCCGACTCGATGAACTTCGCGGCCAAGGCGTCGAGCAGTTCTGGATTCGTCGGCGGGTTCGTCAGCCGTACATCATCGACCGGTTCGACGATGCCTCGGCCGAGAAAATGTGCCCACGTGCGGTTCACAATGTTGCGAGCAAAAAACGAATTCTTCGGCGACGTCATCCATTCGGCGAGCAGCTTGCGGCGGTCCCCTTCGGGCGACTTCTCCGGCGACGGTTCGCCGAGCGCGTGAGCGAAGACGGTCTCGCCGGTTCGCGAATGTTTTGTGGGGCCGGAGTCGCGAGCCATCAGCATCTCGCCTTGCGGAGTCGGCTTGAACGTGACCTGCGTGAAGAACGCTTCCATGCCGAAGTAGTCGTGCTGGCTCCAACGATCGAACGGATGATGATGACACTTCGCGCAGTCGATGCGCACGCCGAGCAGCACTTGCGAGATCGTCGCGGATTGCTCACCTGGCTGCTTGACCGCTTTGAAAACGTAGCCAGCCGGTTGATCGCGCAGCAGTCCTTCGGCGGTCAACAGCTCGCGAGCGAATTTGTCGAGCGGCTTGTTGGTGGCGAAGCTGTCACGCATCCAGCGGTAGTAGGCGTGGGCTCCGGCATGTCCCAGCGTCGGACGTTCGACACGCAGCAGGTCGGACCATTTGAGCGCCCAATAGTCGGCGTACTCCGGCCGCTTGAGCAGTTCGTCGATCAAGCGTGCTCGGCGATTGGGCTGTTTGTCGTCGAGGAATTTGCGAACTTCGTCCGGCTTGGGGAGCGTGCCGATGACGTCGAGGAATGCTCGGCGAAGGAAATCTTCGTCGGAGCAAAGCTCGCTCGGTTGGATGTTGAGTTTGGCGAGTTTGGCTTCGACGAGCGGGTCGATGAACGTCGATGGAATTTCGATTCCCTCACCCGGCTTTCGGCCAACCTCTCCCGGAGGGAGAGGGGATGTTGCTGGTCGCGGGATGAGCACTCGGAAGACATCGACTGCGCCGAGGTAGTTGGCCATGACGGCGACGTCGCCGGGGGTCTCTTGAGTTGTCACGAGGCCGTGCTCGTCGACCGATGCGAGGCCGTCATTGTTCGACTGGAACTTGGTGTGCCGTGTGACCTCTTCTTCAAAGCCGTTGTCGAACTTGGCGACGACTCTCAGCGGCTGTGTCGTTTTGAGTCCCATCACCTGCTCGCGTGGCGTGATGGTGATCGAGGTGACTCGCGGAGCGGTCGGTTCGCCGAATGGCAATCCATTCGCGATCCAGTTGCGCAGAACTCGGTACTCGTCCGAATCTTTGCGGATGCGAACTCCGCCGCCGTGCGGGACATCGCCGCAAGATTTTTGGAGCAGCAGACTTTTTTCCGGAGCATTGGGATTCGTGCGGCGGCCGCGACTCTCGCTGGTCAGCGCGACGTGATCGGCGTCGGGGTCGAAGCCGAAGATCGACAGTTTGAATCCGTTCTGACCCTCCGCCTTGCCGTGGCATCCCGATGAGTTGCAGCCGAACCGCGACAGGATCGAGACGACGTCCGTCTCAAAATGGAACGGCCGAGACTTCACCGCGTCGGCCGCGAGACCGTTCGTCAGCGGCGCGCCGAGAACAAGGACGCCGATCAGCCACGACCGCAGGCCGCAGCCGACGAGAAGAACTCGGCGGATGCTTCGCGAAGGCGAGTTCATGGGCGGGAAAGTTCGGTGGGAGGTTGGAACCAGATCCGGGAGGGGCCTCGCCGGACACATCAAACTGCTCAGATGCTAACGCATCGTCCAGCGGTGGGACAATTCTGTGCTGGAAATCTGGCAGCAAGGGCTTGGTTTTCAGAGTTCGCGCAGGCAGTACAATCCGCGTGATCGTGCCGTCGGCCAGGCTTTTCAGGCTGACCCGATCAAAGTTGATCGTCGAATGCCAATTCGGGGCAGGCTGGAAAGCCTGACCTGCGGGAAGGGGCTGAACCATGAATCGCTGGATCTGTTGGGCGTGCGTCGCCGTGGCCGTCGGGCTGACGAGTTCCGCCCGAGCGGACGATTGGCCGCAGTGGCTCGGCCCAAAACGGGACAGCGTGTGGCGTGAGACCGGACTCGTCGAGGTCTTCCCGGAGAACAAGTTGCCGGTGAAGTGGCGTGTGCCGATCGCGGGCGGCTATTCGGGACCGGCGGTGGCCGGCGGAAAAGTGTTCGTCACGGACTTCGCCAAAGAGTCCGGCAAGGAGTTCAACAACCCCGGCCAGCGCGCGGAGTTGAAAGGCAAGGAGCGAATCCACTGTCTCGACGCCGCGACCGGCAAGGAGATTTGGAAGCACGAGTACGACTGCCCGTACGCAATCAGCTATCCGGCCGGGCCGCGAGCGACTCCGACGGTCGCGGACGGCAAGGTGTATGTGCTCGGGGCCGAAGGGCACCTGCACTGCCTCAGCGCGGAGACCAGCAAGGTCGTTTGGTCGAAGGAACTCAAGAAGGACTACAAATGCGAATCGCCGATCTGGGGTTTCTGTGCTCATCCGCTGGTCGATGGCAACAAGCTGATCTGCGTGGTCGGCGGCGAGGGGAGCACGGCGGTCGCGTTCGACAAGGACACCGGCAAAGAGTTGTGGCGGGCGATCGAGGCTCGGCATCCGGGCTATTGTCCACCGACGATCATCGAAGCGGCAAACACTCGGCAACTGTTGATCTGGGATGCCAACAAGCTCAACAGTCTGAATCCGGAGACCGGCAAGAAGCTGTGGTCGTTCGATCTGGCTCCGCAGTACGACATGGCGATCGCGGCACCGCGTCAGTTCGATGATTTGCTGTTCGCCAGCAGCATCGGAAACATCGGCGCGTGCCTCAAGCTGACGAGCGACAAGCCCGGTGCGGAACTGCTTTGGAAGGAGACCGCTCGCAACGGAGTCCCGTGCGCGAACAGCACGCCGATTCTGGACGACGGCATGATTTACGGAGTCGATTGCCAGCAAGGCCCGCTGCGTGGAGTCAAACTCGAAACCGGCGAGCGTCTGTGGGAAAGCTACACGCCGACGACCGGCAAGCCCGGCGAGCGGGCGAGTCACGGGACGGCGTTTCTCGTGAAGCATCAGGACCGCTTCTTCCTCTTCAGCGAGACGGGCGACCTGATTTTGGTGAAGCTCAGTTCGGCCGGTTACGAGGAACTCAGCCGTTTCCATGTGCTGGAACCGACTCAGGAATGCTTCGGCCGCGCCGTGATCTGGTCGCACCCGGCGTTCGCGAACAAGTGCTGCTTCGCTCGCAACGATAAGGAAATCGTCTGCGTTTCGCTGGCGAAAGATTAGCACGACGCGCCCGCGAGTGGTCCGAGTAAAACCACTCGCGGGCGCGTCGTGCTTACAAAGAGAGACGGAGTACCTCATGCCGGAATCTGGTTCATTAGTTGGTCGGTCGGCTCTTGTGACGGGGGCGGGAGTTGGGATCGGTCGCGCGATTGCGGAATCGCTGGCCGCTGCTGGTGCGTTTGTCGGAGTGCATTGTCATCGGAGTCTCGACGGTGCGAACGAAACGCTGGCGGCGATCCGGCAACTCGGCGGCGACGGGATCGTCTTGTCCGCCGACTTGAGCCGCGATGACGAGGCGATTCGCTTGGTCGATCGGTTCGTCGAAGCGGCGGGGCAGCTCGACATCGTGGTCAACAACGCGGGGAGTCCGATCGAACGGCGGAAGATCGAAGACTGCCCGCTCGATCTGTGGCGGCAGATCCTCGACACGAATCTGACGAGTGCGTTCGTCGTCACTCAGCGAGCAATCCCGCATTTGAAGCGGAGCGGTCACGGCGCGATCGTCAACAACTTGTCGCTGTCCGTGCAGACCGGTGGAGCCAACGGAGCCGGGGCGTATGCGGTTGCGAAGGGCGGGCTACAAGTGCTGACGCGGACGCTGGCTCGCGAGTTGGCTCCCGACGTGCGTGTCAACGCGATCATGCCGGGAGTCATCGAGACTCGGCATCACGAAGTCTTCACGACTCCCGAACGGATGGAACAGTACCGCCGCGAAACGCCGCTCGGCCGGAATGGCACCGCCGAAGAGGTCGCTTCGGTCGTGCGATTTCTGGTCAGCGACGAAGCGCGGTTCGTCACTGGAGCGCTCATGGATATCAACGGTGGCAGGTTCTTGAGATAGCCGCGATCGTCATGCAGGCACGGGCAGCCCAGCCTGTTTGAGGAACAGCTTCATGTCCTCCCAGACGTCTTTCTTCGCAGCCGGGTTGCGGAGCAAGTACGACGGGTGATAGGTGCAGAGCACGTTCGCTCGGCCGTGCTGGAAGGACCGGCCGCGCAGTCGGCCGATGCTCTCCTCGCTCCCCAGCAGGTTCTGAGCGGCGGTCGCTCCCCAGCAGACGATGAAGTCGGGGTCGATCACGGCGATCTGGCCGTCGAGCCACTCGCGGCAGTTTCCGGCCTCTTCGGGGAGCGGCTTGCGGTTGCCGGGAGGTCGGCAGCGCAGAATGTTGCAGATGTAGATGTCTTCACGCTTCATTCCGCAGGCGACGATGATCTTGTCGAGTAGCTTGCCGGCCGCACCGACGAACGGCTCGCCTTGAGCATCTTCGTCCGCTCCGGGTGCTTCTCCGATGAAGAGAAACCGAGCTTCCGGATTACCGACGCCAAAGACCGTTTGCGTGCGAGCACTCGCCAGTTCTTGGCAGCGCGTGCACGCGGCGACTCGCTGCCGAAGTTGATTCAGCCGCCACTCGCGATCCTCACGCGAGCCGGCAGAATGCGGACTGGGGGGCAACGGCTCAGACACGACGGGAAGAGCGTGAGTCATCGAAACTGCCGGAGCAGTCACCGATTTTAGCGTCGTCCGCGAGGCCGAACTGGCACCGGTCGGAGTTCGCATCGCGACCGGCTTCGCCGATGCGGGAGTTGTGGCAGTGCGTTTGCGTGGCGGCATGGGGAGGTGACTCAAACCCGCGCGCCGCCAGCCTTCCAATTCTTGCCGCAGCGCGCGGTCGATCGAGAGTGAGGGATCGTCGGTCATCGGAATTCTCAGACCTGACCGCGCAGGTTGATGCGCACAAAGTGAACGAGCGGAGGGAGAACTCCCTCCGCTCGCCAGAGCGTTGTTGGTGGTGTTCCGACTACTCGAGGATTTCCACCAACTCCAAATCGAAGATCAAAACGGCGTGCGGACCAATCGTCGGAGGTGAACCGCGTTCTCCGTAGGCCAAATCCGACGGCAAATAGACCGTCCACTTGTCACCGACCTTCATGTGAGTCAGCGATTCTTTGAAGCCCTTGATGACTCCGTTGAGCGGAAATTCGGCCGGCTTGTCACGTTTGGCCGGAGCATCGCCCGTGTACGAGCCATCGAAGAATTTGCCGTCGATCAACCGACCCTGGTAATGCACTTTGACCGTGTCGGTGGCTTTCGGAGAGGCTCCCTTGCCGGACGCGAGCACTTTGTACTGCACACCGCTGGTCAACGTCTTGATTCCCTCTTTGCCTTTGTTGGCAGCGAGAAAATCTTCGCCCGACTTCGCCATCGAACTCTTGCGCAACGGCTCGTAAGCCTCGAACGCCTTGTTGATTTCTTGGTCGGCGAATTCGGCCTCTTTACCTTGCATCGCGTCTTCCATTCCCTTGATGACGCGCTTCGGATCGAGATCGAATCCGTTCTGCTTCATCTTGCCGATCTGCATGCCCATCGCGTAGCTGATCTTGTCGAGCAGTTCCTTCTTATTGGCCGGCTTCTTGCCCAGCGCATTCGGATCGGCCTCGAGTTCCAAGCTGTCATCCCCCTTCTTGGCTTTCGGCTGAGCCTTCGTTTTCGGCTTGTCATCGTCCTGAGCGACCGCGAATCCGACCACGGCCATCAAACTGAGCATCACCAACCACCGCCACATGATCGCACCTTTTCTGTTGAAGGAAAATTCCGAAGGGCCAGAGTCTAAGAGGCTACCAGCCGAGGGACAATAAGGCCGTGACTACTGCGCCTTCGCGAACGTGAAGATTTGGCCGAACGGCGTCGTGAAATAGGCTTCGCCCGCTTCGTCTTCGCCGTAGGTCATCACCGGCAGGTTGTCCCCTTGCAGGAGATAATTCGCGATGACCTTCTTGGCTTTCTCGTCGTACTTCAAGGCCCACAGCTTGCCGCTGACGAAGTCGCCGTAGAGGTAGCAGCCTTCCAGTGCCGGCACTTTCTTACCGCGGTAGACGACTCCGCCGGTGATCGACTTGCCGATGGTGTGGTGATATTCCCAGATCGGCTCGATGAGTTCCGGCTTCGCGTCGGAGCCGTCTTTGAATTTGTGCAGACCTTCTCGCAGGTTCCAGCCGTAGTTGCCACCCTTGGTGATGATGTTGATCTCTTCCCAGAAGTCTTGCCCGACATCGGCTTGCCAGAGTGTGCCGGTCTTGCGATCGAAGCTCATCCGCCAGGTGTTGCGGATGCCCATCGCGAACGCTTCGGTCGCGGCTCCGGCCTGGCCGACCCACGGGTTGTCCTTCGGGACTGCGTACTTCTTCCCTTCGTCCTTGTGATCGACGTCGATCCGCAGAATCTTGCCGAGCACCGTCTTCGGGTTCTGACCGTTCTTGTGGGGATCGTTGCCGGCACCGCCGTCGCCGAGTCCGATGTAGAGAAATCCGTCTGGCCCGAAGCAGATCGTGCCGCCGTTGTGATTCCAGTACGGCTGCGGGATGCGGAGGATCTGCTCCTCGGAAGCCGGATCGGCTTTGTTTGGGTCGTCCTTCGAGACCTTGAATCGCGAGATCACCGAGATGTGGGGCACCTCGGTGTAGTACATGAAGAACTCGCCGTTCGACTTGAACTTCGGATGGAACGCGATGCCCAGCACTCCTTCTTCAAACTCCTCGTTTTTGTAGGTCGTCTTCTTCTCCCAATCCATGAACAGGTCCGGCTCCTCGACGTCCGGCTTGTTCGGGAAGAC
>QWQF01000057.1 GCA_003669125.1 Planctomycetota bacterium | reverse complement strand
GCCAGCGCGACGCGAGCCGAGTCGCCCAAGTCGCCGACGGCCAGCAGTCGCTCGGCGAAGTGCCGCGAGTGTTGGACGAGAAACTGACTGTTCATCAGGAAGAGGCTTTGCGACGGGACGGTCGTGACGTCGCGAACGCCGATGACCAGTGATGGGTCCGGTGCGTCGAACAATTCGAGAGCTTCGGGCATCGCGTTGCGGACGATCGGCAGGTAGATGCTGCGGTTGCGAACTTGAGCATCGGAGAACGTCGCCGGATTTAAGCGGCCTTGCTGCACGACTTCTTCGGGCGACTTCGACACGATCGAGCCGGCCATCGTTTCGAGATCAAGCTGGCCGCTGACGGCGAGGATCGCATCGCGAATCTGGTCCGAGTCCATGCGGTGCGGCGAGTGTCGCCAAAGGAAAATGTTGTCGGGGTCGGCTTCGTAACTCTTGGCGACGTGCGAACTGGCGAGGCCGTAGCTGCGTGTCAGCACCAGCGAGCGAACTAGCTTCTTGACCGACCAGCCGTCGCGCACGAACTGCAACGCGAGCTGATCGAGCAATTCCGGATGACTGGCTCTCTCGCCGAGTTCGCCGAAGTTATCGACGCTCGCCACGAGGCCACGACCGAAGAGATGTTGCCAGACGCGATTGGCGGCGACGCGAGCGGTCAGCGGGTTGTTCGGAGAGGCGATCCAGTTCGCGAGTTCCAGACGGCCGCTCTGCTTCGGATCGACCTTCGGCAGTTCACCAATCGTGGCGACGGAGATCACGCCGCGAGGAACTGTGGCACCGCGATTGTTCGAGTCACCGCGAATGCAAATCTGGCAATCAGCGGGCTTCTTGTCGTCGCGGACTCCCATCGCCAGCTCACCGGCGGGGGGAGCGTTGGCTTGAAGCTCTTTGATTTCGTCGACGCAGTGCCGCAAGTCTTCGCCGAGTTGCTTGATCTTGTCCGCCTCTTCGGGCGAAGCGTCCTTCGGGACTTTGACCTCGACGGGCGGCATTTCTTCGGGTTTCGCAGCCGCTTGTTTCTTGGCAGCTTTCTTCGGGTTTTGCTTGGCCTTGGCATTCTTGTTGGCCGGTTTCTCCTTTTCGACCGCTCCCATTCGTTTGAGTTCCGCGGTCAGCTTTTGACGTTTGTCGCGGAGTTCCAAGAGCGCCGTGGAGTGCTTCTGGCGGGCCTCCGCCATGTTCGGGTCACCGTTGAGTTCGTGGAACCCGGTGTTCTGCTGGCGGCCGTTTCCTTGTCCGCCGCCGGCGCTGTAGAGCGTGTCGGTGCTCGTGAAGAGGCCGGCCATCGCGTAGTACTCGCTAGTCGGGATCGGATCGAACTTGTGGTCGTGGCAGCGAGCACAGGCGACGGTCAACGCCATGAATCCGGTCGTCGCGACTTCGATCTGTTCGGCGATGACATCCATTTGAAAATCGGGATTGTTCTGAGCCCGCGGTTTCGAGCCAAGCGCGAGGAAGCCGGTTGCAACCAACAGGTCGTCTCGCTGCTTCGTGTTCTCGGACGGCAGCAAGTCGCCGGCGAGTTGCTCGCGAATGAATTGATCGAACGGCTTGTCCGAGTTGAACGACTTGATGACGTAATCGCGATATCGCCAAGCGTACGGGTAGGTGACGTTGTCGGTGTTGCCGTTGGACTCGGCGAAGCGTGCGACATCCAGCCAGTGTCGGCCCCAACGCTCTCCGAATTGCGGCGACGCCAGCAGCCGATCGACGACCGCTTCGGCCGCTTGCGGCGACTTGTCGTTGACGTAGCCGTCGATCTCGGCCGGAGTCGGAATCAAGCCGACCAGATCGAGCGTGACTCGGCGAATCCACGTCCGCCGATCCGTGTCAGCGACCGGTTTGAGCTTGTTCTTTTCCAGAGCTGCCAGCACGAACTTATCGACGTCGGACTTCGACCACTGTTTGTCTTTGACGCTCGGCGGTGCGACCGCTTTCGGCGGTTGGAACGCCCAGAACTGACGGCCGGCTTCCACGTCGATCTCTTTGCGAGCGGCCGGGGCCTTGCCTCCCACTCGCGGATCGGGGGCACCCATTTTGACCCAGGCCACGAAGTCGGCGATGACCATTTCTGGAAGTTTCTTTTCGGGGGGCATCTCGAGGCCATCGTGACGGATGGCCTCGATCAGCAGACTGTCTTCCGGACTGCCGGGGACAATCGCGGGACCGGTCTCGCCCCCTTGCAGCAGTCCTTCGCGGGAGTCGATGGCGAGGCCACCTTTGAGTTTGGCTCCCTCCTTCGTCGAGTGGCACTCGTAACAGCTTTCGACCAGCACTGGGCGGATGCGTTTCTCGAAGAACGCGATCCCTTTTTTATCCGGGACGGAATCTGCGGCCGCGGCAAACGTGGTCCAACCGAGCGCCACGAGCATTCCGATCGAGACAAGCCAACGAGCCATGACTGCTCCTTTTTGATTGATCGGGCCGACTCTTTCGACGCCCGGCCACGCCAGGCGATGCGCCGGGCTGTGAGATTATTTCGTGTCCGATGGCAACTGCCAACGCCAGCTTTGCCCTCGTCAGCCAGGTTGATTAGCTTCCGCTGCGTCGGTCTCTGGGACCAGGAACTCTGTTCGACACCTTTGGCAAGGAATTCGATTCATGCTCAGTCTTCTCAGGGCGGCTCGTTCGCGAGTGTGGTTGGCAGTGGTGGTGGCTTTGACGGGAGCCGGCTCGGCGATGGCCGACGTGACGCTGCCGAACATCTTTGGCGAGCACATGGTTCTGCAACGGAGCCAGAAGAACAAAGTCTGGGGCAAAGCGGCGGCTGGTGAAGAGGTCACCGTTTCGATCGCCTCGCAAAGCCACAAGGCGAAGGCCGGAGCCGACGGTGCGTGGAGCGTGATGCTCGACCCGCTGGAAGTTGGCGAACCGCTAACGCTGGCCGTCAAAGGGAAGAACGAGATCAAGTTCGGCGACGTGCTGGTCGGCGAGGTTTGGATTTGCTCCGGCCAGTCGAACATGCAGTGGTCGGTGAACTCGTCGAACGATGCCGATTTGGAGCGTGCGACCGCCAAGCATCCCAAGCTGCGAATGATCAACTTTCCAAACATCGGTGTGCAGGAACCGATCTGGACTCACCCCGATCGGCAGTGGCAAGTCTGCACGCCGGAAACGGTCGGAGGATTTTCGGCCGTCGGCTACTTCTTCGCTCGGCAATTGCAGCGGACGCTCGATGTGCCGGTGGGCATGATCAACAACGCCTGGGGCGGCTCGGCCTGCGAGGCGTGGGTCAATCGGGATTTGCTGACGAAGACTCCATCGATGCGACCGCTGATGGAACGCTGGATTCTCAGCGAGAAGTCGTTCGCCGATCAGTCGGCGAAGACGGACCTCAACGAGGACCAGAAAAAGCAGCTCGCCGGATTGCAGAATCAGATGCGAGGCAATTCTCGGCCAGCGAACATCTACAACGGCGTGCTGAGTTCCCACATCGGTTACGGCATTCGCGGAGCGATCTGGTATCAGGGAGAATCGAACGCTGGCCGAGCGTACCAGTACCGCGACCTGTTCCCGCTGATGATTCAAAACTGGCGTGACGAATGGGGGCAGGGCGACTTCCCGTTCTACTGGGTGCAGCTCGCCGACTTCCTCGGCGAGAAGCCCGAACCAGGTGACAGCTCGTGGGCCGAACTGCGGGAAGCTCAGACGCTGACGATGAAGCGGCTGAAGAATACCGGCGAAGCAGTCATCATCGACATCGGCG
Source organism: Planctomycetota bacterium (assembly GCA_003669125.1). Classification (GTDB taxonomy): domain Bacteria; phylum Planctomycetota; class Planctomycetia; order Planctomycetales; family Planctomycetaceae; genus SXKJ01. The sequence continues at coordinate 9,007 of QWQF01000057.1, read as the reverse complement.
AAGGGAAGGACATTCACCCGAAGAACAAGGTTGATGTCGGCCGTCGGTTGGCCCGCTGGGCATTGGCCGAGACCTACAAGGTTGCCGGCATTCCGTGCCGCAGTCCGATCTACAAGTCGATGGAGAAGTCCGGCAACAAGATCGTGCTGACGTTCGACAATGTCGCTCCAGCCGCGAATGGCTGGCGTCCCTTCGACGTCAATGAACCGCGCGGCTTCGCGATCGCTGGTGACGACAAGAAGTTCGTCTGGGCCTCTGCCAAGATCCTGCCGGACGGACGCATCGAGGTCTCCAGCGACAAGGTCAAAGAGCCTGCTGCCGTGCGTTATGCCTGGGCCGACAACCCGGTCGTCAACATGTACTCGTCTGCCGGCCTGCCGCTGACTCCGTTCCGCACCGACGATTGGCCGGGCGTGACGATCGACGCCAAGTGATTCCGGTCTCTCTGCGTCAATCTGCGAAATCTGCGTTTCAATTCCGTTTGAAACGCAGATTGTCGGGGAAATTTTTGAACGGAGGCCGACATGCCTGCCCCGGCTGATTTTCAGGCTCGAATCGCGACCGTCGCTCCAGTGGAGGAGGCGACCGCATCGCCGCGCGTGGCCGCGATTTTCGACGACATCAAGCGGACGAAACAGATCGACTTTGTGCCGAATTTCTGGCGTGTGCTGGCCACGAATCCGGATCAGTTCGAATTGATTTGGACTCGGCTAAAAGCGCTGATGCACCCGGAGGCGGCGGGGCGAACATCGCCGCTCGACGCGGTCACTCGCGAGATCATCGCGCTGGCGGTCTCGGCCACGAACGGCTGCCGGTATTGCGTGAACTCGCACACGGCGGCCGTGCGAAAACTGGGGCTGAGCGTCGAAACACTCGGCGAAGTGCTGGCAATCGTCGCGTTGTTCAACAGTACGAACGCGCTGGCGGACGGCTATCAAATCGAGCCGGATGTGTTGCCGCCGCTGTGAGGAATCAGCACGACGCGCCAGCGAGTGGTTGCTGCGAAGTACCGCCGAAGTACCACTCGCTGGCGCGTCGTGCTGGCTGTGGTTCAAATCGCGTTGATCCAGTCGGCATCGAAGACGAACAACTCATCGACGAGATCGCCGGCACCAGCGACAACCGTGTCGAGCGGATTTTTGCCAGCGCCGTTGCCACCGGAGACCGTGTCTGCGTCGGTTTCGCCATCAACGCGATCGTTGCCGAACCCGCCACGCAGCAAATCGTTGTTGCGGCCTCCGTGCAAACGGTCGTTGCCGTCGCCACCGATCAGCGTGTCGTTGCCGTCGTCGCCGAGCAGGCTGTCGTTGCCGGCAAAGCCAGACAGTGCATCGTTGCCAAGTCCACCAAACAGCGTGTCGTTGCCGCCGCCGCCGTTGAGCGTGTCGTTGCCGGCGTCTGCCAGGATGCGATCGTTGCCCGCGCCACCCAGCAGTGAATCGTTGTCGAGTCCGCCATTGAGCGTGTCGTTGCCGACGTTGCCTTGAAGCGTGTCCGCTCCGGCCGAACCGGTCATCGAGTCGTTGCCGTCTCCCCCTCGCAGCAGATCGTTGCCGTCTTGGCCTTGGAGATTGTCATCCTCAACTCCGCCGTCGAGCGAATCATTGCCGAGTCCTCCGAGCAACGTGTCGCGACCGATTTCGCCGCTGAGCGAATCATCGTCGTCACCGCCGTTGATCGAGTCCTGACCGGCTCCGCCGACGACGGTGTCGTTCCCGGCCTGACCTTGCAGATTGTCGTTGCCGTCACCACCGCTGAGCACATCGTTGCCGCTGCCCGCGAAGATTCTGTCGACTCCTGCCTCACCGGCCAAAGAGTCTGCTCCGCCGTTGCCGGTCAAACTGTCGTCGTCATTCCCGCCCAGCAACGTATCGTTGCCCGCGCCGCCGATGAGCGTGTCGCGTCCGGCCGCACCCAGAATGCTGACCGCAACACCGATCGCGGACGCATCGACCCGGTCCGCTCCAGAGCCAACATTGACCGTGATCTTCGCCGCAAACGCCGCGTCGAGCGACTGAATCAGGACTGAGTCATTTTTCGTGCCGCCGTTGATGATCAGCTCAATCGTCGGATTCAAAAAGCTCGACGTTTGGCCGTCGAGGATGAATCGCGAGCGGCCGTTGTTCGGCACGTCATCATCCACGATCACGATCACGTGCGGTCGATTGTGATCGACGTTGATTGTGTACGTCTCCGGATACGGAATCGGCGGCGGATCGCCTCCATCGCCGCCACCCCCGCCTTCGGTACCGTTCAACTCCCAGCCGATGTCCGCGAGCGCGGCATCGTCCAATGTGGTGAAGAGTTTTCGTGTGCCGACCAGTATCGACGGGTCCATCGCCACTTCGTTTCCGTCGTCCTCGATCCCTTCGCGAAAGTGAGAACTCCCCGAAAGTGGCACGTTGCCGCCGAATTCCGCGACCGAATTCTCGCCAGTGAAAAAACTCTCGGAGACCTGATTGTCCCACGAGCCAGCGGTGCCGATCCCCAGCACATGCCCCAGTTCGTGCATCGCCACCGACAGAAAATCCTGTTGGTTGGTACCTTGTCCATCGGCCGACATACCGAAGTACCAGTTGGCGTCGTTGTCGAACGTGATCGACCCGCCCCACAGCCCGAAGTCCGACTCGGGAATCTCCAACATCCCCGTTTGCCCGCGCGCCGCCACCAAATCGAGCCACGCGTCTGAGCCAGACGACGAGTATCCGCCAGGGCCGCCCACTCCCAGCGAACTCATGTTGCGCGAGCCGACGAACACGAGGATCGTGTCTTCGGGAATCGTCTGATCGTCGAGCGTGAAGGAACCGGTGCCAGACGGATTCGACGCCGTCAGCGACCAAGTGTTGCCGCCGCTGGGCGCGATCGGCAGCAGATGATCATCCAGTCGATTGCCGATCGTCTCTCCGGCCTGCTCCAGAATCTGCCGGCGAGCGGTGTCGTCGAAGAAATGATTCGTGTCGCGGCTGTAGTCGAACTGAATTGTGATCGTCAGCAGTTGTCGGGACTCCAGCAACTCTGCTCGCGACCGAGCGACGGACCTGCCGCGCCTCGGACGGCGGAGAATCCGCAACCAGAACGACAGGCACCATGAGAAAGTTCGCATAAATCATCCGCCGCTCAGTCGTTGACTCAAGGTGGTTATCGGCTGCGGAAACGAGGCGGAATTCCATTGAGGCTCGCAGGCGGAAACAAGACGCTGTCTTGCCTGGTTCGCCACAATTTCGCGAACCCGCACCGTCTGGTCGCGGCGATATTGCGTTTCAGCAACATTCCGACCGGAGCTACACCCGCCGCTAAGTCACGACTACAACTCGCGCATGACGCTTCTTCGCAGCCAATCTTCTCGCCTGACGTTGCGGCTTTCCCGCGACCTGACTCGCAGTTTGAAACGCGGCCATCCGTGGGTCTTCGTCGATGCCCTGCGAGATTTGCCGCCCGCTCCTCCCGGAACGCCGGCGCTGCTGCTCGACAACACACGCGGCCGGCCGATCGCCGCCGGGTTCTACGATCCGGAAAGTTCGGTCACGTTTCGAGCCTGCCGAGTCGACGAGCCACTGCGACTCAACGACGATTGGGCCGCGACTCGGTTCGAGCAAGCGATCGCTCTGCGGAGCCGTTTGTTCGACGAGCACACCACCGGCTACCGGCTGTTCAACGGCGAAGGAGACGGACTTCCTGGACTCGTCTGCGATCGCTACGCCGACGTGGCGGTACTCAAACTGGACGGACCGGCCGCGAGCGGCTTCTGGGACATCGACGGTATCGCCGCCTGGCTGGTCGAGAATGCGGGAGTCGAATCCGTCGTCGAACGTCGCAAGCAGCGCGGCCGCGAAGGTCGCGAAGGCCGCTGGTTGATCGGCACGCGCGCGCCGCTGATCGAGTTCCGCGAGCACGGCGTGAAATTCACCGCCGACGTAATCAACGGTCAGAAGACCGGATTCTTTCTCGATCAACGAGACAATCGGCAAGCGATTCGCCGCATGAGTCGCGACTCGCGTGTGTTGAACGTCTTCAGCTACACGGGTGGCTTTTCGGTGCTGGCCGGAATCGGCGGCGCGAAGCACGTCACCTCCGTCGATTCCGCCGAACCGGCGATCGCCGCCGCGGACGCTCACTGGCTGCTCAACGGCTTGCCGCCCGATGCTCATGCCGGCATCGCGGTCGATGCGTTTGAGTTCCTCGACGAAGCCCGCCTGAATCGTCGCAAGTGGGACGTCGTCATCATCGACCCTCCCGCCTTCGCGCCGTCGGAAGCGACCGTCGCTCGCGCGGTCACAGCCTATCGCAAACTCGCCTTCAACGGTGCGGCGATCTGCGAGCGGGGCGGATTGCTCGCCCTCGCGTCCTGTTCCAGCCACATCGACTCGCAGACGTTTCGCGAAGCCTGCGAAGAAGGCATCTCCGAAGCTCGCCGCCGAGCAACCTTGCTGGCGATGCACTCGCAACCGCCCGATCACCCGACACCGCTCGCGATGCCGGAATTCCGTTACCTCAAGTTCGCACTGCTTCGTTGCGAGTAGGTCAGCCTCTTCGACTCATTCGCCGAGCCGGTCCGAGCACGACGCGCCAGCGAGTGGTCCAAACTCGGCGACTGGCAGACCTCGGACGGAATTTATCACTCGCTGGCGCGTCGTGCTGGTTATTCGAGCCGTTCCGCCAGTTTGTCGACGATCAACCGTCCCACATTCAACGCCGCCGTCGCTGCCGGTGACGGAGCGTTGAGCACGTTCACGACGAGGTCGTTTTCGACGATCACAAAGTCATCCACCAACTTGCCATCGCGGCCGAGAGCCTGCGCTCGCACACCCGACGGGGCCGAGTGCAGATGCTCGGAGCGAATCTCCGGAATCAACCGCTGCAGCGATCGCACGAACGCCGCCTTGCTGAACGATCGCCACATCTCGCCGCAACCAGTTCGCCAGTGCGTCGCCGCCATCCGCAGGAAGCCGGGATAGGTCAGCGACTCGAACAGGTCGCGCAAGTTGATGTCCAGTTTCGTGTACCCCTCGCGAGCGAATGCCAGCACCGCGTTCGGCCCGCACTCGATGCCGCCGTGAACCAGTCGCGTGAAATGCACGCCGAGAAACGGGAACCCCGGATCGGGCACCGGGTAAATCAAGTTGCGGCACAGATGCTGCCACTCCGGCTTGAGTTCAAAATACTCGCCCCGAAACGGAACGATCTTCGAGTCCACCGGCGTGCCACTGAGTTTTGCAACGCGATCCCCGTGCAGCCCCGCGCACGTCACAACGAATCGAGCTTCGACCTCACCGGCCGTCGTCTGCACGATCATCCGCCCGTTCGACCGCGACATCGACGTCACGCGCGCGTTGAACAGGATCGAGCCGCCCCGTTCGCGAATCCGCACCGCCAGCTTTTCGCAGACGCCGGGATAATCGACGATCCCCGCCTCCGGCACATGAATCGCCGCGATGCCGGCTGAGTGCGGTTCGAGTTCCCGCAGCCGCTCGACTCCGATCATCTCGCACTGCACGCCGTTCGCCTGCCCGCGAGCAAAGATGTCCTGCATCTTTGGCAACTCGTCCTCGCTGACCGCGACGATCACCTTGCCGCAGATGTCGAAGGCGACCCCTTCGCGCTGGCAGAACTCCTCCATCGCCTTCTTGCCCTCGCGGCAATTCGTCGCCCGCAGCGATCCCGGCTTGTAGTAGATGCCGCTGTGCAGCACGCCGGAGTTCCGCCCCGTCTGATGAAACGCCAGCGTCGCTTCCTTTTCGAGAATCGTCACTGTCGTCCCCGGAAACCGTTCGAGCAGCCGGTAAGCCGTCGCGAGTCCCACGATCCCGCCGCCAATAATCGCCACGTCTGTCTGAGTCATGTCTGAGTCACCTTTCGTTCGGGCGAGCGTTGTAGTTTCTGACGCCCAACTTGGCGAAGGGCAGGGGGGCTCCTAGATTACGCGCCCCGCAATCTTGGATTTTGGAATTCAAAATGATCGTCAGTTGGAATTGGCTCAAAGACTACGTCGCTCTCGACGCCGCACCCGCCGAAGTTGCCGAGCGGCTGATGATGGCCGGACTCAATTTGGAGTCGATCGAACTGCATGGCGACGACCAAGCCATCGACCTCGAAGTCACCAGCAACCGCCCCGATTGTCTCGGCCACATCGGCGTCGCACGCGAAGCGAGTGTCCTGTTCAACAAGCCGCTGACAATCCCGCCGGCCGCCGTGACGTCGAACGGCCAGCCGGTTGAACAGGCCACGTCTGTCGCGATCGAATGCCTCGATCTTTGCCCGCGCTACGTCGCTCGCGTGATTCGTGGCGTGAAGATCGGACCCAGCCCGAAGTGGCTGCGCGACCGGCTGGAGGCGGTTGGCATCGCCTCGATCAACAACGTCGTCGATGTCACCAACTACTGCCTGATGGAAAGCGGCCAGCCGTTTCACGCCTTCGACTTCGACAAACTGCGCGGCGGTCGGATCGTCGTCCGGCGACCGAAGGCTGGCGAGAAAATTCAGGCCATCGACCACAACGAGTATTCGCTGACGCCGGATATGTGCGTCATCTGCGACGCCGAACGTCCCGTCGCCGTCGCCGGCGTGATGGGCGGAGCTGCCACGGAGATCAGCTCCTCAACGAAAAATATCTTGATTGAAGTCGCGGATTTCTCGTCGATGTCGATCCGAGCAACCGCTCGCAAGCTGAACCTGCACAGCCCGTCGTCGTATCGCTTCGAGCGCGGCGTCGATTCCAATCAAATGGACTGGGCCAGTCGCCGTTGCTGCGAGCTGATCCAGCAAGTGGCTGGCGGCGAGTTGCTCGAAGGTGCGATCTGGGCCGGTGAGCCTCCCGTCGCCCAACACCCGGCAGTCTCGCTGCGGCCAAACCAATTCCGCCGCATCCTCGGCATTGATGTCCCGACCGACGAGTCGCATCGCATCCTGACGGCTCTCGGCCTGAAATCGACCGGCGACCAAGCCGACGGCGCGCGACAGTATCTGCCGCCAAGCTGGCGTCGCGATCTCTCACGCGAGGCCGATCTGATCGAAGAGGTTGCCCGCATTCACGGCTACGACAAGATCCCGGAAGACGTTTTCGTGCCGCTGTCGCTCAGCCAGAAGACGCTGACCGAACGAGTACTCGATCGCCTTCGGGACACGCTCACGGCCGCCGGTTTCTTCGAGACGATTACGCTTTCGTTCGTCAGCGGCGAGCTCGCGGAACTGATCCCCTCCGACAACTCCAAGCTGAGCGTCGATCATTCGTCGCGCCGACAAGAGAACACGTTGCGTCAGAGCTTGATCCCCAGCCTACTCGTCGTGCGTCGCGATAATGAGCGGCACGGCAACTTCAACGCGAAGCTGTTCGAGACTGCCAGCGTGTACCTCGCCGCTCGGCCCGGCGATCCGACCGCCGAACCGCGCTGCCTGTCATTTGTCACCGGCGGCTCGTTCGTCGAGGCCAAAGGAGTTGTCGAGACGCTCGTGCGACGCATCAATCCGCAATCGGTTGTCACCGTTCGTCCGAGCGATCAGCCGCACTTCGTCCCCGGCCGAGGTGCCGAAGTCCTGCTCAACGGTCAGTCGCTCGGCTGGCTCGGCGAATTGTCCCGCGACGTGACCGACAAGCTCGACCTGCGCGACAGCGTCATCGCCGCCGAACTCGACCTCGCGACGTTGGAAGCCTCACCGAATCTGGTCCCGACGTTCGCCGAGCTGCCGCGCTATCCGAGCATCTCGCGCGATCTCAACTTCGTACTCGATGAAACCATCACCTGGGATGCGCTCAGCGAAGTGGTTCGCGCCGCCGCCGGCCCGTCGCTCGATGCACTGACGTTCGGCAGTCAGTACCGCGGCCAGCAAATTCCCGCGAACAAAAAGTCGTACGTCCTGACGGTTTCATTTCGCGCCGCCGATCGCACTCTGACCAGTGACGAAGTCGATGCCGCCGTGAAGTCGGTCATCGAAGCGTGCTCGGCCAAGTTAAGTGCAGCACTACGGTGAGTCATGGCTCCACAAACAAATCAGCACGACGCGCCAGCGAGTGGTCCAGTCCAACATCACTCGCTGGCGCGTCGTGCTTGTGACTCGCGCTTTTGAAACAGCGGGCTGCGACAAATTCTGAGGCGATGCAGCCAGAACTGTGCCAACACTCCCAGCGTCCGCATTCCGTAGGTCACACTCCGTCCGAAATTGATGCTCGACGCTTCCTCGAAGTATCGCACCGGGACAGGAATGTCTCCGAGCTTGAATCCGAAGTGAACCGCCTGCGCCAGAAACTGGCTGTCAAACACGAAGTCGTCCGAGTTCCGCTCGAACGGGATCGTCTCCAACACCTCGCGGCGATACGCCCGAAACCCGCTGTGAAAGTCTCCGAGGTTTTGACCAAGCGCGATGTTCTCGCAAATCGTCAGCCCGCGATTCGCGACGTACTTCCACTTCGGCATCCCACCATCGAGCGCCTCGCGCCGCGTGCGAATACGAGAACCAAGCATCACATCGCAGATGCCCAACTTCAGAATTTCGACGGCGACCGGAATGACTCGACTGTCGTACTGATAGTCGGGATGGATCATCACGACGAAATCGGCCCCGCGCTCCAGCGCATGTCGGTAGCACGTCTTCTGATTTCCCCCGTAGCCCGTGTTCTTTTCATGAACGATGACGGTCAGACCCATCCGCCGAGCGATCTCCACCGTGTTGTCGCGGCTGCAATCATCGATCAGGATGATTTCGTGAACCGACCCGGCGGGAATGTCGGCAATCGTTTTTTCGAGCGTGGCGGCCGCGTTGTAAGCCGGCATGACCGCGACGACTCGTCCAGATTGTACGATTGGTTCGGTCATGTGCGTGATCCGCTTTCAGAAACTTGCGACCCCAAGTGCCAGACAGTACAACGCCGCCTCGTTGTGAAGAACCCAAGGCCGTCGTGCCGATGACGCTCTTCATCGGCGAGAAGCCCCAATGAACTTGGGCGATTAACTCAGCGGCTAGAGTGCCATCCTCACACGGTGGAAGTCACTGGTTCGAATCCAGTATCGCCCAT
>QWQF01000124.1 GCA_003669125.1 Planctomycetota bacterium | reverse complement strand
ATCGGGCGAGCTCCGCGCAGTGGTTGGGCAGTGCCGTGGGATGCCCTGATCTCGCGCGAGCACGCGGAAGTGCAAATGGTCAGCGGGCAGTTGCGTGTCCGTCGATTGGATACCTCGCGCAATCCGATCTACTTTCAAGAGGCCGAATCGACGGACTTCCTGGTGACGTCCGGCGAGCAATTCCGGATTGGCCATACTGTCTTTCAGTTGGTCGCCGCCGATTTGGAAAGTGACTCGAAGTCTCCGGCGTCCGAGCGATCGTTTCATCCGGACGAGCTACGCAAGGTCGCGTTTCAAAATGCCGACCAGCGATTGGAAGTGTTGTCGAAGTTGCCGAAGGCGATTTCGCAGACGACCACCGATGAAGACCTCGCGAGCCGCGTGGCCAGCTTGGTGCTGGAGGCGATTCCAGCCGCCGAGGCCGCCGCCGTCGTGGCGTTCGACGAGTTCAGCGATGACGCTCAGCCGAAGATGATCCGTTGGGACAATCGCAGCGATGGGCTGGGACGCTTTACTCCCAGCCGCCGGTTGATGCTCAAGGCGTTGCAGGTCGGTCAAGGGTTGTTGCACATTTGGGCCGATCAAGACGAGTCGAACCCCGCGTTCACGGTGAGCGGATCGTTGGACTGGGCGTTCTGCATGCCGTTTCGCGGCGACGCCTGCCGCGGTTGGTGCTTGTACGTCTCCGGTCAGAAGGACTCCATTCTCGGCAGTTCGATTGGCGAGGATCAGCTCAAGGGGGACTTGCGATTTGCGGAGCTCATCAGCGAGTTCATCGGCTCGATCCGTCACGTTCGGTTGTTGTCGAAGCAGCAGGCGAGGCTGAGCCAGTTCTTCTCGCCGACCGTGCTGGAGACGCTGCGGAAAAGCGATTTCGAGCAACAGTTGGAACCGCAAGAGAGCGACATCACGGTTCTGTTTTGCGACGTGCGAGGTTTCTCGAAGAAGTCAGAGCAGGCACAGCACAGTCTGCGTGAGTTGCTGGAACGAGTCAGTGATGCGTTGGGAGTGATGACCTGCGGGATCATCAAATACGACGGTGTCATCGCGGATTTTCAGGGGGACGCGGCGCTCGGCTTTTGGGGCTGGCCGGCTCCGCGCGAGGACGATCGCCTGTCCGCCTGCCGAGCGGCTTTGCACATCCAGCAAGAATTTCAGCACGCGCTGCATGACTCGCGGCACACGCTGGCCGGATTTCAGGTGGGCATCGGAGTCGCTCATGGCCGCGCCATCGCCGGAAAAATCGGCACGAAAGAACAGATTAAAGTCGGAGCATTCGGTCCGACGGTGAATCTCGGCGCGCGGTTGGAGGGACTGACCAAAACGCTCGGTGCTGCCATCTTGCTTGACGAAGCCACTGCCGATTTCGTTCGCGGAGAGTTGCCCCCCTCCGAGGGACGCTTGCGAAGAATCGGCCGTTTCCGGCCTGCCGGGATGAACACCGAGTTGATGCTCAGCCAATTGTTGCCGTCGGTAGAAATGGACCCGTCGATCACGGATGAAGCGATCAAGATCTACGAGACGGCTTGGGATTTGTTCGCCGCGGGGATCTGGCGTGACGCGCTCGACCAACTCAACCTGTTGTCCGAGCACGACAAAGTCCGAGATTATTTGATGCTGCACATCACGCAGCACAACGGTAAGCCGCCGCCAAATTGGAACGGTGTGATTGTGATGCAATCCAAATGACGTGGCCAAAGGCGTCAACGAGTAATCGATTATGAAAGTCCACATCGTTCCATCTTCCGTTGGTGAGTCGAGTCGGCACCAAATTCTGGCGACGTTCATCGTCAACGACAGCGTGGCGATCGACGCGGGTGTGCTAGGCTTGCTGTCGCCGCTGGAGGCTCAGCGTCGCGTGCGGCACGTTTTCCTGTCGCACTCGCATCTCGATCATCTGGCGACGCTGCCAATTTTCATCGATAACGTCTACGTGCCTGGCCCGGATTGCCCGTCGGTCTGGGGAAGTCCACAGGTTTTGGAAACCCTGCAACGCGACTTTTTCAATGACCGGTTGTGGCCCGACATGATCCGCTTGTCTGGCGAGGGATTTCCGTTCTTGCGGCTCGAAACCCTTTCGGCAGAGCAACCGGTCGAAGTTGAAGGACTGCGAATTACGCCGATTGAACTCGAGCACGTCGTTCCCGCGTTCGGTTTTCTGGTCGAGGAATTGGCGACCAAAGTGGCGGTGTTGTTCGTCTCCGACACCGGTCCGACGGAACGCATCTGGGAAGTCGCCAATCAAACTCCGGGCCTGCAGGGGATCTTTTTGGAAGCCAGTTTTCCAAACTCGATGCGTTGGCTGGCAGACAAGGCCGCGCACCTCACACCGGAACTTTTTCGGGACGAACTCGCCAAGCTGAAGCGACCTGTCCCGACGCATGTGATTCACGTCAAGTTGGCTTTCGAGGCCCAAATCTTCGACGAGTTGCGAGCCTTGCAACTCCCCAACTTGGTCGTTGCTGAACCCGGCACGACGTTGAAATTCGTGTGAGCAAATCGAACGGACGACCGGGTCTTCAACGCTTGATGGCGGCCAACGTACTGCTTTCCGAGCGTCTGCTGGGATCTTCGGGGCGTCGGCAAATCGAGAACTGCCACTTCGCGGCCGAGTCTCCGGTGATGCACAACGCAAGTGTGCGGTTGCCAATCCGACACTCGCACCAGATCCGGAGTCCGATCTGGCCGAGCGGCCTGCATCGCGATCCAGCCGCCGGTGGTCAGCAGCATGGTCAGCACGACCGTTACGATCCGGCGTCGGTGATGCCGCATGACCCGCTCCTTCGGTGTGCCTGGAACGGACGCCCGTGTCCGCTCAATCGGACTGAGACGTCCGACCTTCTCTCACGGGATTCATCGGGCTGGCACGGTCGGAAGAATCAGGCGAATTGTGAGAGTTCGTGGCGGCACGTCGTCGGGGTTGAGCACGCCGGAACTTTCGTGCCTGCGAAATCGGTTGCTCGGGGCTTGCGAGCCGCAAGCTGGCAACTCGTGGCAAATTGGGCTTGGAGGAGAATCTCGGCAAAAAAAGGTTCTGTTCCGTCCGAATCACTGAGTAAGATGCGGTCGCCTTCCGCGCAGGAGATCGTCCGTTCGGACGTCGCCGCAATTCATCGCATTCAGGAGTGGCTCATGTCTCGTTCATCGCAACTCTTCGCTCGTGTCGTACTGGGGTCGTGTTTGAGTGTGCTGCCATTGGGAGCCACTTCGGCGGTTGAACGTCCGGTCGCCGCCAAGTCGAGCGGCGAGGTCTTGAAATACACGGAGCCCTCCGGCGAGTCGTTCGTCGCGATCGGTCTGCGAGCGAAAGACCTCCCCGAAGTGCAGACGGTTCGGCATCACGTCGTGCTGATGGACACCTCGGCCAGTCAGTTCGGCGAGCATCGCACGCAAGCCTTCGCCGTGCTGCAAGCGTTTCTCCGCGGGCTGCCCAGCGATGACCGCGTGAGCCTGTTCGCGATTGATGTGCAGGCCACGCGATTGACCGCCGACTTCGTCGCTCCGAACAGCGACGCCGTTCGCGACGCCGTTGCCACGTTGAAGCAACGAGCACCGTTGGGAGCCACCAACCTGCAAGCCGCGCTCGATGCTGTGAACGAAACGCTGCCAAAGTCGGCGAACTCGACGGTTCTGTACGTCGGCGACGGAATGAGCACCGCCAACTTGCTGACCTCGGATTCGCTGCGGCTGTCCTTGGACGGGCTGCGAACTCGGCAAGTGCCGGTGTCGAGCTACGCCGTGGGACCGCGACGCGATTTGAAGCTGCTGGGCGTGTTCGCTCAGCACACTGGCGGAGTCGTGATGATTGATGATGGTGGCGACTCGAAGTCGGCTGCCAGCGACGCCGACGTCGTCGGTCAACAACTCGCGAAGGCCGCGACCGCGTCCGTCTTTTATCCTGAGCAACTCGACGTCGCGGGTTCGGAAATGAAACTCGCAACCGCGCAGGCTCTGCCGCTGCGAGCCGATCGCGAGACGTTCGTGCTCGCCCAAGGCCAACTCGCGAATGAGGGTTCGTTGACGGCCGCTGGACAATTCGCAGGACAACCAGTGCGGATGCAGTGGTCGGTCTCTGGTTTGCGAAGCGAGACCGCCGCTTCGTTCGTCGCGGCCGCGTTCCGACAGGCGGGCAAGGACGGAGGCTTGGTGCCGTATGCCGGTCGCGAATTGCTGACCACCGCGTGGAACGAATTCGATCAGCGGATCGAGTTGCTCACGGCTGAAGGAGTTTCCGCTCAATCACGTCGGCAGCAGCGCGATGCCGAACGAATCGGACATGCGATTCAGGAACTTGATCCGGCGAATGGGCAAGCCAAGTTGCTGTTGGACACGCAACCGACACTGAAGGTCAAGCCCGTCAGCCGTCAGGTCGCACAGGCCGAAGAGAAGCCTGCCGAAGAGAAACCCGCGGAAGAGAAACCCGCGGAAGGCAGTTTGCTCAACCGTGGCGATTTTGAGGGCAACCCCTCCGATGGGCGCAGCCTGATTCTCGACGAGGTCGGACGTCAGCAGATCATTGGCGAGAAGTTGCGACTGGAAGTTTCGCGGGCGATCCAAGACGCGCGTCGTCTGGAGGCCATTGAACCAGATAACGCGATCACAATTCTGAAGCGTGCCTATGGTGCGGTGAAATCCACGATTGATGCGCCCATCGATCTGCGTCAGCAACTCGGCAAGCAGTTGCAAGGGGTGATCGCAGACGTCCGTGCTCAGAAGGAAGTCGCCGATCAAAAGCAAATTCATCTGCAAGAGCGGATCGCCGTCCAGGAATCGGAGAAGCGATTGCAGGAGAAGCTCAGTTTGGAAGACGAAAAGCTGGAAAGCTTGATCGACCGCGTCCGAGCCTTGATGCACGACGGCGAGCGTGGCAACGACGCGGCGTATGTCGAGGCGGAAGCCGCAGCGGAAGCGGCTCAACAAATGAAGCCCAACAGTGGCGTGTCGGCCGCCGCGCGGTTCAACACAGAGGCATCGTTCCAGCTCAACATGGCGTTCCGTCTGCGAAACCTGCGAGCCGAAAAGTTCCTCAAGACGTTGGAGCAAGTCGAACTGTCGCACGTTCCATTCCCGGACGAGCCACCGGTTCTGTTCCCAGCTCCGGAAGTGTGGAAGGCGTTGTCCGAACGACGCAAGCAATACGCCTCGGTGGATCTCCACAAGTCGAGCAAGGCCGAGGACCGCATCGCGGCGGAATTGGACAAGCAGACCGACGTGGATTTCCAAGACCAACCGCTGACGGACGTGGTCACCTTCCTGGCGGACTTCCACAACATCCCAATCATCATCGACAACGAAGCTTTGACCGAGGAAGGCATTGCACCTGATACACCGGTCACACGCACACTGACTGGCGTGAAGCTGCGCAGTGCGCTGAAGATCATTTTGCAACCATTGCAATTGTCCTACATCATCGAAGACGAAGTGATGAAGATCACCACGCTCGCGAAGGAGAAAGAGCGGTTGCAAACCCGCGTCTACCCGGTCGGTGACTTGGTCGTGATCCTTACGCCACCACAAGGCCAAGGTGGCGGCCAAGGTGGCGGCCAAGGCGGCGGCCAGCAGGGTGGTCAGCAGCAGCAAGGCGGTGGCGGTGGTCAGCAAGGTGGCGGTGGTGGCGGCGGATTTTTCAATGTCCCGGTCAACCTGCCGGCTCGGCAGCCCAATGCTCAGGCTCCCGTGTTCAACAACCAGAAGGTCAACGGGGCAAAAAAAAAGCCGAACGCCCAGAGATAGTTCCGATCGCGTTCGTTGAGACTCAGGACTCGAAGACATCACGGCAGGAGAGTTCGTCGCAGAAGACGAACTCTCCTGCGTCGTTTAAGTCTCTGATTTCGGACAAGGCGGTGACGCCGAAAGACCGCCAGCCCACCAGCGACGCGCCGGCGAAAGCGGCCAGTGCGTCCAAGACGGCGAAGCTTCCCAAGCTGGACGAGGGGACGCCGCGCGAGGTTTGGCAGCGATACTTTTCCGAACAAAAACCAGCGCCCGAAATGGTGGCCCGGATCGTTCGCCAACTGCACCAGGATCGACACTACGAGCACACGATTGTCTGCATCGAGGTCGCGCTCATCGAGCAGCCGCCGCAGCCGTGGATGTACGAGGTGCTCGGCCGGTCCATGGAACTCGCCAAACGTCCCAAGGCTGACATCGAACGCGTGCTCCTCTCGCGTGTCGATTTCACGGCGGCCGTCGTACCGGAGATGATCCTCTCGGCCGCGTACCTCAAGCAGTTGGGATTGGACGAACGAGCGTTGGCGATGTACCAGCAAGCCTCGCGGCTCGCACCGGCTCGGCCGGAACCGTACCTGCGCGGCTTGCAGATTGCTCGCGGACTCAACGACGCGAAGGGAGTCGAATGGGGTGCGGTCGGAGTGCTCACCAACGTCTGGCTGTCGGGTTACCCCGCTCACCACCACGAAGCCGAAAACGTCGCGGCGGTCGTGGAGGAAAATCTCCGCAAAGCAGAGAAGACATCCGAAGCCGATGCCCTCAAAGCGGCCGTCGCGGCGGCTCATCAGCGCGACATGATGTTGAAACTGACCTGGACCGGTGATGCCGATTTGGACCTCGGCGTCGAAGAGCCGAACGGCGGCATCTGTTCGTTCGAGAATCCCTTCACCACCGCCGGCGGAGCCTACACGCACGACGGCTACGGCCCCAAAGCCGCGAACTGCTTTGAGGAATACATCTGCGCGAGTGCTCTGCCGGGCGATTACGTTGTCCGTGTGAAAGTCATCGACGGCGAAACCGTCGGCCGTCGCGCGACGTTGACGATCCGCCGTTACGTCGGCACTCCCGACGAATCCACGAAGACCATGAGCATCCCGATCGACGGCAAGGACAAAGTCATCCGCCTCTCGCTGAATGACGGTCGCCGGCAAGCTCTGCTCGAACGCCCGGCCGTCGAGATGCCGGTTGCCGTCCAGCGAAACGCAGCACCCGCGCAGGTCGTCGTCCAGACGTCGCGGCAGTTCGCGGCGGGAGCGAATGTCACCTCGGGCGGCGGCAATGCCATCGGCTTTCAGCCGGTGATCACGAATGTCCGCGAAGGGATTGGCATGTCGGCGATGGCGGTCGTCACAGGTGATCGCCGTTACGTCCGACTCTCGATCGCGCCGATCTTTTCGCAGATCATCGGCGTTGACAAATTCACGATTCCGTCAGGGCGTTAGGAACCGACCGCAGGTTCATTCGAACTTTCAATCGGCAGACGCGGCGCTCCGAACTGCACGAGCGCGACCATCGGCAGAATGATCGCGAGCGCGGCGATCTGTCGACCAGTGACTTGCTCGCCATCGAGCCAGCCCCAAATCACGGCTCCGGCGGGGACGAGATTCGTCACCATCCCGGCGAACAGCGGGCCGCGGTCGTGGATCAATTTGTTGAACCAAAACATCGCCAAGCCAGTTCCGAAAACTCCGAGGACCAGCAGCGAGATCACTGCCGGCCAGAATGCTTCCGGGCTTGCCGGTGTCGGCATCGGCCACCAGAACGACAGTCCTTGCAGAATCACGCTCGCGATTGCCAGCGACAGCAGTGACATCATCAACGGAGGAACGTGAGTCAGCCGTCGCCGCACCCAGACGTTGACCAACGCGTACCCCAGAGAAACTGAGGTGGCGAGCAACAAGTGTGTGGCAGGAATCTGTCTCGAAAACCCTTCGCCCATCAGCAATCCCATGCCGATCAGTGCTCCGAGCACTCCGATCGCTTGCCGAGGGTGCGGCACGATTCTCAGCAACGGCACCGAAGCCAGCATCGTGAACAGTGGCGTGAGGCTGACGGTCATGCCAATGAACGCGCTGCCGTGCTGAGCGATCAGCCACGGTTGCACGCAGTACGGCCATGTGTATCCGGCGGCGACGATGAACGCCAAAGACCAAATGTCGCGCTGCCGCCAACCAACCGGCTGACGTCGAATCAGCCAGAGGATCAACAGCACGGCGGCCCCACCCGCGACACGCCAAGCTCCGACGCTGATCGGCGAGAAGACCAACGCCGCTTTTTTCATCATCAAAAAGCTGCCGCCCCAGATGACACAAATCAGCAGAAAGAGCACATAATGCATCGCGGCGTTGTAGCGACTGCGAAGGGGACTCGCGAGTTTCTCTTCCCTCGCTCGGAGCCTTCTCCTACGATCCCGCCCCTCTTTTTAGAGTGAAAACACAGCCTCAAAATCAGACAGGAGCAATGGGAAATGGCCGAACAAAAGGCGACAAACGTGACTTGGCACGACCACTCGGTGACGCGCGACGAACGCAGCAAGCTGATGGGACACAAGGGCTGCATTCTGTGGTTCACCGGCTTGAGCGCGTGCGGCAAGAGCACGATCGCCAACGCCGTGGATCGCAAGCTGCACGATGCCGGAGTGCATACCTTCGTGCTCGACGGCGACAACATTCGCATGGGCTTGAACAAGAACCTCGGCTTTTCGGCCGAAGACCGCGCGGAAAATATTCGCCGCATCGGCGAAGTCGCGAAGCTGTTCGCCGACGCTGGCGTGATCACCGCGACTGCGTTCATCTCGCCGTACCTCGCCGACCGCGACAAGGTTCGAGCGTTGATGGGGCAGGGGGGCTTCATCGAAGTCTACGTCAACGCCTCGCTGGAGACGTGCGAAGCTCGCGACCCCAAGGGCTTGTACAAGAAGGCTCGCGCCGGAGAGATCAAGAGTTTCACCGGCATCTCCGATCCGTACGATGCACCGGTCAATCCGGAACTCGTGCTCGACTCGAACAGCAAAGGGATTGACGAACTTTCGAACGAGGTGATCGCGTACCTCAAGTCGAGCGGCTACCTCTCGTAGTCCTTGATGCTCAGCCAACGAACCCGAAGCGTGAGCGAGGGCGTTCTGACAAGACGTCCTCACTGGCGCTTCGGGTTAGTTTTTTTCAGCTTGCCAGCAACTGCTGCTCCAGTGTTTGCAGCAACTCGCCGGCGGACCATTGCCGAGCGGCGATGGTGAAGGACGTATCGACCGTCAGCCACCCTTGAACTTGCCGCTCGGCGGAGATCACCGTGCTGTGATTCCGGCCGCCGAAGAACTCGCCGATCTCGCTGTACGCTGCTTGCGTCAGCTTGCGAGCCAGAAACATCGCGAGCATCCGCGGCTGCGCGACGTTGCGAGCGCGGCTGCTCGAACGCAATTCGTCGGGGATCAGTCGGAACAAGTCGCAGACGGCTCGTTCGACGTCGGCCAGTCGCACGATTCGCACACAGTCGCGCTGCAAATCGGCCAGAATCTGCCGAGCATTTGGCCCCGTCATGCGTTGTCGAGTCATGGCGAAGTGGGCTTCGAGGCAGTTCAACGCTCCTTCCAATTCGCGCACGTTGTTGCGGAACCACTGTGCGACCAAGGCGATTGCATCGGGGGTCAATTCCAACTGGCGCTGCGTCAGTTTGTGCTGCACCACTCGCGTCCGCGTTTCGAGGTCAGGAGCTTCCAGCCGGCAGACCAAGCCAGACACAAATCTCGTCGAAAGCTCTTCGCTGGTCTGCGACAACAATCGCGGATGCCGGTCGGCGGTCACGATCAATTGCTTGCCAAGACTTTCGAGCGTCTTGACCGTGTGCAGGAACTCTTCCTGGATGACTCGCTTGCCGTCGAGAAAGTCGACGTCATCGACCAGCAGCACATCGACGCCACGAAACCGTTGTCGAAAACTCGGCAACGTGTGTGTGCGCAGTGCCTGCGTGAAGTAGTTCGCGAACTGCTCCGAGGTGAGGAAGACGATGTTCCAGCTCGGGAATCGCCGCCGCAACTCGCAGTAAATCCCTTCGAGCAGGTGCGTCTTTCCGAGCCCGACACCTCCGAACAGATACAGCGGATTGAGTCGCTCGCCAGGAGCCTCGCAGACTTGTCGAGATGCGGTGAACGCGAGTTGATTGCACGATCCCGTGACGAAGTCCGCGAGATCCGAGAACCGCCGCGCTGAACCGGTCGCCGATTTTGGAGCGACTTCCGTTCGCGTCAACGTAGCCGCCTCGCTCCCGAGAGGCGGAGCGACTGCGGACGGAGTGAGGTTTGCCGGAGATTGTGGATCGGTAGTTTTAGCTCCGCCTCGCGGGAGCGAGCCGGCTGCGTTGGCAGAGTCGGACGCCGCTGCGATGGCGAGCGAACCGTCGATCTCGAAGCGCACGCGAGCAGCGGGACCGAGCACACTCGCTGCGACTGAACTGAGCGGGTCGCGAAACTGCCGTTGCAGCCACGTCGACAAGAACGGGCTGGCGACTCGCACGACCAATTCGTCGTGGCGGATCGTCAGCGCGGTCTTGTCGCGGAACCAAAGCTGATGGCTTTGAGGTCCGATGGTGGTTCGCAGCAGCGTTTCGATCGCTGCGTGCTGGTTGACGACTCGGGGATCGGAATCCGTTCGGTCAGCGGCCGGAGTCACCCCTGCACCGTTCCGCATTGCCGTGTTGTCGAGCGACCTTGCCGGGTCGAATAACAACATGGGCGCGGCCATCACCAAATCGGTGGGAAGCATCTTGCAACCCCTCTGCGCGCACCGTGACCGCAATGTGGTCCATCAACACTCCCCAAGCAAAAGTGACAGGCACTCCGTTGCCGTGGCGTGGGATGGGCGGGCGACTTACGCGCAGTCTGTTCGGAAGACAGTCAAAATTAAATTGGCCGGCGTTCGCTGTTGGCACCACGACGTTTCGGCCACCACTCACTCAGAGGGGCGGATGCTATCCATGCAGGTCAGAGAGTCAAACGAAAAACTGGCGTTCGAGTGCGTCTCTCGGTGCTGCTTTTGAGGAAGTTGGTGAATTCCTCGCGAGTTGTGTCGATCCACTATTTTGAATTTATTTCAACGAGGTTTGCGGCTGTGCATAACCTGTGGAAAGACGAATGGTAGAACTCAAGTAACCCGAAGCGTCAGCGAGGGCGAACGCTCCAGATGACGCCGAATTAACAGCGTTTTGGTACGTTCGTCCTTGCTGACGCTTCGGGTTAGTTTGTTAACGATCGAATCCGCCGCCACCGCTTTTTCCGCCGAAAAAGCCGCCGGCCGGTTCTTGAATGCGTGTGAGATTGCCGAATCGCATCGACTCGCTCAGCCACGACAGAGAGACGATGCCGGTGGGGCCATGCCGGTTCTTGGCGACGATGAGTTCGGCTTCTCCAGGACGATCTTCGGGGTCGTAGAGCGCGGGGCGGTGCAGGAACATGACGACGTCGGCGTCTTGCTCGATCGAACCGCTCTCGCGAAGGTCGGCGAGTCGCGGCCGTTTGTCCTCGCGAAGCTCGACGCCGCGATTGAGCTGCGCGAGTGCGATCACCGGGACGTTCAATTCTTTGGACAGATATTTGAGGCGTCGCGTGATGAGCGAGACTTGCTGTTCACGCGGGGCCGCCTTCTCCTCCGGTTCGATGAGCTGCAAATAGTCGATGATGATGATCGACAGCCCGAAGCGACGCTTGAGTCGCCGCGCGACCGCTCCGATTTGCGGCATCGAACGGCCTGGCTGATCGTCGATGAACATCGGCATTTCGCTGAGTTCCGAGGCGGCTTTCATCAACGCTTCGTGTTCGACTTCGTCGATGGTGCCGGCTCGCAGGCGGTGTCCGTTGACCTTCGCGCGAATGCACAGCAAGCGTTCGGCCAGCTCCAGCTTAGACATTTCGAGGCTGAACACGAGGCACGGTTGCTTGGAGTCCGCGACGACCGATTCGGCGATGTTGCAGATCAGCGCGGTTTTTCCCATCGCGGGCCGTGCCGCCAGAATGATCAACTCCGAGCCTTGGAAGCCGTTGAGTAGCGAGTCCAGATCCGCAAACCCGGAACTCAATCCGCTGATCGAGCCTCCGAGTTCCATGCGTGTTCGAATGCGGTCGAAGGCGTCGATCAGGATGTCGTGAAGTTGCAGCTTCTCGACCGTTTCCTGCTGTTCGAGAATGCCGAAGATTCGCTGCTCCGCAGAACTGAGCACGTCTTCGGTGTCGTTCGCACCGGTGTAGCAGTCCTCCAGAATCTCCGTGCAGGCGTAGGCGAGGCTGCGTTGAATCCACCGGTCGCGGATGATCTTCGCGTAGTATTTCGCGTGTGCCGCGTTAGGGACCGCTTCGAGAATCTTGCCGAGGTATTCGACACCGCCGATTTCGTCGAGTTCCTTGCGGCGATCGAGTTCCTCGGCCAGCGTCACCGCGTCGATGCCACGCACGCCGTTCTCGTACAAGCCCATCACGGCAGCAAAAATCTTTTGATGCCGGTCGGCGTAGAAATGGTCGGCCTTGAGGACGTCGCCAACTTCGTCGATGGCTTCGTGCATCAACAGGATGCTGCCCAGCACACTCATCTCGGCTTCGAGATTTTGCGGCGGGAGCTTGCCCTGAAAGCCACGAGTGTCATTCGAGGCAGGCATCGCAGTCCTCCTCTTCGGGGGAATCCGTGGCGACAAAGACAACAGCGGAGAGCCTTGGCTCCCCGCTGTGTTTGCTTCTCAAATGGAAAACTCAGCCGCCGTGGCGTGTCAGATCGTCATCAAGCCTTCGCGGCCGAGGCGGCAGCGGCGGTCGGAACAACCCAGACTTTGACTTCGGTCTCGACATCGGGAGCGAAGTGCAGCTTGACCGTGTACATCCCCAGTTCCTTGAGCGGTCCTTCGAGCCGAATGTTGTCCGGTTCGACCGCATAGCTGGCGGACTTGAGCGCCTTGCTGATGTCGTTGGCCACGATCGATCCGTACAAGTGCCCCTCAGGAGTTGCGTTGGCCTCGAGCGTCACGCTGTATTT
>QWQF01000182.1 GCA_003669125.1 Planctomycetota bacterium | reverse complement strand
GCCGCAGGAGAATCTGCCGGACCGGAGCGGTCGGCCTAAACCGACTGCGGTTCAGGAGACCCTGATCCCGCGAGAAGGACTACGTCGCGAGCCGTCGGACTCACAACTACAATCCGCCCCATGACTGTACCTTCCGAACAAACACCTCGCCTGCATTCCGCCGAACCGCTTCCGCTGGAACCGATGGACCCGCAACTGAAATGGATTCAGCCGGGAGGTGGAGTCATTTGCCATTTGGAACTGGCGTGGGGACACGTTCGACGCTGGTGGCTGAAAACGTTTCGTCGCGGTTACGTTCGCCGCATGGCGGAGCTTCGCAAAGGGGACTTCAACGGTTGCCCGCATGAAGTGCTCGACCCGCGCGATGTGAAGTTCTTCCGCAATCAAGGTGGCTACTTTTGGGAACCAGCCGACGATCCGTTTCGCTGGCGTGACAAGATTCCGTTCGCTCGCACCGGCTTGTGTGAGCTGTTCGTGTTTTCGCTGATCACGTTTGGTCCGGCGATCGCGCTGATCTGCTGGCTGACCTGTCCGTGTTCGACAACGCTGTCGGCTTCGGCGAGGATCGTGGCATGGTTGAGCTTCACGACACTAGCGGTCATCGGCCTGTTGATCGTGTGGTTCTTTCGCAATCCGCCGCGGACCGTTCCGACAGCACCGGGCCTGATCGTGTCACCGGCCGACGGGAAGATCGTGGCGATTGATGAGATCGAGCATGACGAATTCCTCGGCGGCCCGGCCGTGCAGATCGGCATCTTCCTGTCGATCTTCAACGTCCACATCAATCGCGCTCCCGTGGCTGGCCGAGTCATCGGCTTGCGATATCGTCCCGGCAAGTATTTGAATGCGTTGCGGCCGGAGTCGGCTCGCGAGAACGAACAGCTCGCCGTGCGAATGCAGGAAACGGAATTCCCGTTTCGCCGGTACATTGTCCGGCAAATCACGGGGGCGATTGCTCGGCGAATTGTGTGCTGGCTGAAGCCGGGAGACTCGTTGGCTCGTGGCGAGCAATTCGGGATGATCAAATTGGGTTCGCGAACCGAACTGGTCCTGCCGCGCGAGGTGGCGTTGAAGCTACGAGTGCAACTTGGAGACAAAGTGAAAGCTGGCACATCGATCCTGGCGGAGTTTCAAACATGAGTCGTCGCGAAAAAGTCTTCGCCGTTCTGCCGACGATGCTGACGCTGGGCAACGCGGTCTGCGGTTTTGGAGCGATCACGTTCGCGGCCAAGTGGTCCAGCGGCGATTCGACGCTGTCGTTGTTCATCGCTTCGTGCCTGATTTACTTGGCGATGGTATTCGATGCTTTGGACGGCAGCGCGGCGCGGCTGACGAAGCAGACCAGCGAGTTCGGGGCGCAGCTCGATTCACTGTGCGATGCGATCAGCTTCGGAGCGGCTCCGGCGTTTTTGATGCTGCAATTTTCTCATTCGAAGGACTTACTTCTTCTGCGCTTCGTGTGGCTGATCGCGGCGCTGTATGTCGTCTGCGCGGTATTGCGACTGGCTCGATTCAATGTCGAGACCGATGAGGACGATGCACACGATTCCTTCAGCGGCCTGCCGTCACCCGCGGCGGCGGGCACGGTGGCAAGTTTTCCAATCATGGCTTTTGGATTTCGTCACTTGGAAGACGCGGCCAATGACAAGCTTTGGGAACACGTCGCGACATGGCTCGACACATGGACTCCCAGCGTTTTGCCGTTTATCACACTGGCGGTCGCGTGCTTGATGGTCTCGCGAATTCGTTACGCGCATCTCGTCAATCGACTAATTCGTGGCCGGCGTCCTCGGCAGCATTTGATCCAGATCGTCTTCGCGCTGGCGGTGATGTTTGTGATGCCGCAGGTGTCTGTGCCGTTGTTCTGCTGTTGGTTTGCTTTTGGTGCGCCGCTGAGAGCACTTTGGAATGAATCAGTCATGCGCTGGTGGCACCGAGGCCATCTGCAGCCGATCGCGGCAACCGCCAGTCCCTCGACGGGAGTCGCCTGGAAGCCAGAGGCTCCGACGACGAACGACTCGCATGGCGATCACGACGACATGGATGATGCCTGATGTTCACCGGATTGATCGAGAGCTTGGGGACCGTGCAATCGCTCGCCGATGAGGGGGGCGCGAAGCGCGTCGTCGTCGAGGTGCCGGCGAGCTTTCTCGAAAACGCGCTGCCGAGCAAACGGCTCGGCGACAGCATCGCGATCAACGGTTGCTGCCTGACGGTTGTCGCGGCCGATGGCGTGTTGTGGAGTTTTCAGGCCGGACACGAAACGCTCGCGAAGACGAATCTCGGCCGGTTGCGAGCCGGCGACTCCGTGAACCTCGAACGAGCGATGCCCGCCGACGGACGCTTTGGCGGACACATCGTGCAGGGGCACGTCGATGGCGTCGGCCGAGTCTCCGCGATCGACTCTCGCACGGATTTCGCCGACTACACGTTTGAGGTGCCGGCGGCGCTCGCGGCTCAGATGGTTGAAAAAGGCTCGGTGGCCGTCGATGGCATCAGCCTGACTTTGGTTCGAGTCACCGCCACGAGCTTTCAAATCATGCTGATCCCGCACACGCTGGCGGTCACAACGCTCGGCCAGCGAAAAGTCGGCGACGAGGTCAACATCGAAACCGACGTGCTGGCGAAGTACGTCGCGAAGTTACTGGCATTCGCAACGCCAAGTGGGGCGTCGCAATGAACTCGGCCGAACGACAGACACGCACACATTTGACGAAGCTGTTTGCTCAGCACGGATTCTTTCCGCGCGGTGATCTCGGTCAAAACTTTCTGATCGATCTGAACATCGTGCAGTACGTCGCCGACCAAGCCTTCATTGGTCCCGATGACGTCGTGCTGGAGGTCGGCACGGGGACCGGCGGGTTGACGACGTTCTTGGCTCGCGAGGCCGCCGACGTCGTGACGGTTGAATACGACGAGAAAGTCTTCGGACTCGCGCAGCAGATGCTCGACGGGCTGCGGAACGTGACGCTGATCCATGCTGATGCTCTCAAGAGCAAGAACCAACTCAACCCGGACGTGATCGCCGTCGTCGAGGAAAAGTTGAAAGTTGATCCGGATCGAAAGTTGAAGCTGGTCGCCAATCTGCCGTACGACGTGGCGACGCCGATCATTTCGAACCTGGTCGCCACCGAGCTGCCGTGGGTTGGAATGGTCGTGACCATTCAGCTTGAGTTGGCGCAGCGCATGGCGGCTCAGCCGAAAACGGGCAGCAATTACGGTGCGTTGTCGATCTGGTTGCAGTCGCAGTGCCAGATCAAGCTGCTCAAAAAACTCGGCCCGCAAGTCTTCTGGCCTCGGCCGAACGTCGATTCAGCAATCCTCAGCATCCGCCCCGACCGAGAACGTCGAGCCTTAATCACCAATCGAGCGTTCTTCCACGAACTGGTCCGCGGGGTCTTCACGCAACGCCGCAAGCACCTGCGAGTGGTCCTCGGTTCGCACTTCAAAGGCCGACTGGATCGTGAGGCGATCGACGGTGTGCTTGCGGAACTCGGCCTGAAGCCCGACGTCCGGGCCGAGACGCTGGAAGTCGAGACATTCGTGTCGTTGGCGAATCGGCTGTTTGAATGTGAACGTAGCCATCACGCTCCCGCGTGATGAGCCGAATGGTTCGCAAGCTTTCGATCACTCGGTCATCGCCGCATTTATGAATGCGTTCGGCTCGTCACGCGGGAGCGTGACGGCGACAGATCAGCTCGGCCAGACGAACTCAATCGGCGAGTCGATGTCCGGGTGCAAGCTTTGATGCACAGGGCAGTGTCTCACGGCAGCTTCGAGTTTCGTTCGATCAGCGGCGACGACCTTTGCGGCTTTGTCGGCGGGAATCGTCACGGTGACCGGCAGCCGGCCGATGCGACGGATCGGCTGCTGGACCATCTCTTTCGTGACGTGGATGCGCGTGCCGGTCAGGTCGATTTGATTCCGCTCAGCGACGATCCCCATGATCGTCATCACACAGGTGCCGAGTGCCGTTGCCACAAGATCGGTGGGGGAGAAGGTTTCGCCTTTGCCGTGGTTGTCCACGGGTGCGTCGGTTGCCAGCGTCGCGCGCGAGGGGCCGTGCGTCGCCGCACAGCGGAGTTGTCCTTCGTAAACGATGTCGATTTCCACGGCCATGAGTTGGTTCCTTGTCTGCAAAGTAACCCGAAGCGTCAGCGAGGGCGAACGCTTCAAGAAGCTCCGTCATCTGCGGCTAGTGAAGCGTTCGCCCTCGCTGACGCTTCGGGTTAGTAGGCGAAAACGGTCTTCGCCGAGATCGGGTTGGCGGGTATGTTACTGCCCGCTCGACTGACTGCCGATGAAGCGGAGTGATCGGAACACGATGGCGGATCGAATGGTCCGTCACAGAACATCGGTCACGGGCTTGCCTCGCTCGGCATAGTTCGGCGGTCAGGGAAGGCACGTCTCGCGGAAGGAACCCAGGGGACCGAACATGCCGATCAGCATTCAACGTGAACTGCCGCAAGAACTCGCCGACGTCCAGAAGGTGCTGGCGAATAAGGCTCGCGAATACGGGCTAGACTTCTACGAGACGAACTTCGAGGTCGTCGATTACGACGAGATGTCGATGCTCGCCGCGTTCGGCGGATTCCCTGTCCGCTATCCGCACTGGCGCTTCGGAGCGCAGTACGACGAACTCTCGAAGGGCTACGAGTACGGCTTGCAAAAGATCTACGAGATGGTGATCAACACCAATCCGTGCTACGCGTACCTGCTGAAGTCCAACGCGCTGATGGACCAGAAGCTGGTCATCGCTCACGTCTACGGCCACTGCGACTTCTTCAAAAACAACGCTTGGTTCCAGCCGACGAATCGCAAGATGCTCGACGAGATGGCCAACCATGCCGCGCGTGTGAATCGTTACATCGACAAGTACGGCCACGAGGAAGTCGAAGCCTTCCTCGACGCCTGCCTGTCGCTGGAGGACTTGGTCGATCCGCACGCTCCGCACATTCGCCGTCGCGATGAACACGTCACCTCGTCCGCCGCCAGCCCGATCGGCAAGAGCAACGAAGAGGACGACACAGACGACACGCCGGGCAAGCTGCCGTCTAAGGACTACATGGACGACTTCATCAACCCGCGGGCAGCCCTCGAAAAGGCCGACCAGGAACAAAAGGCGAAGCAGAAGAAGAAAGAGGAGCCGCGCACCTTCCCGCCAGAACCAGAGCGTGACTTGCTGCTCTTTCTGCTGGAGCACGCGCCGCTCAAGCCGTGGCAACATGACATCCTGCAGATTGTCCGCGACGAGGCGTATTACTTCGCTCCGCAAGCTCAAACGAAAATCATGAACGAGGGTTGGGCCAGTTATTGGCACTCAACGATCATGACGACGTTCGGCCTGAGCGACGGTGAAGTGATCGACTACGCCGATCATCACTCCGGCACGATGGCGATGAGTCCGAACCGGCTGAACCCGTACAAAATCGGCATCGAGCTGTATCGCGACATCGAAGAGCGTTGGGACAAAGGCCAATTCGGTCACGATTGGGAAACGTGCGACGATTACCACGACAAGGGGCACTGGGACAAAGACCTGAAGCTCGGCCGCCAGAAGATCTTCGAGGTCCGCCGCATTCACAACGACGTGACCTTCATCGACGCCTATCTGACGCCGGAGTTCTGCCAGAAGCACAAGCTCTTTAGCTTTGCTTACAACGGCGGGAACGACAATTACGAGATCGCCTCGCGGCAGTTCCAAGAGATCAAGCAGCAGTTGCTGACGAGCCTCGCCAATCACGGGCGGCCGTTCATCTACGTCACCGACGGCAACTACAAGAACCGCGGCGAGCTGTATCTCAAGCACCAATTCCAAGGGGCGGAGTTGAAGCACGACTACGCCCGTGACACGCTCGCGAATCTGCAACGCATCTGGGGCCGCCCCGTCCACATCGAAACCGTCGTGGACGAGAAGCCAACCGTGATTTCGTTCGACGGAACGAACCACGAGATGCGGTAAAAGACTCGCGACTGCTTCGCGTGGTTCTCGGCAACAAATGCCGGATAGACGAAAATCGGCTCGTCAAATGCGGCATGACTGCCGAGCCGAAAGAGAAGACATCCCGAAATCCCTGTTGACGCATGGGCACAACTTCTGACCAAATAGCACGAGCATCCCTGACGTAATCATTCCTGACCTTTCCGCCTTCCGCGGTTCGCACGATGCGTGCCGCAATGATCTTTCTGAACTGAACAATGAAGGGCGAGGTGCTCGTCGCTCGGCCAAGCGCCGCGACCAGCTCCTCGCCCTTCGTCCGTTCTGCTCCCACACCGGGAGGTGTGCCATGAGCCTGAGTCAAACCCTTTCGCAAGAACTTCCTCGGCTGATCGGATTGAATTCGTCCCAGCCGACGACAGTCACGCTCCCCACCACCGATGGCGTGGACATGTCGATCGATTTCACGATCGTCGACACGCTGAGTTGCGCGTTTCGCGAACTCCGCATGGATGTGCCGCGTCTCGCTGGAGCGTCGTTTGCGATGCTCCAGCACTGGGCCGAAGACTTGTCGAAACGGATCACGTATCTGCTCGAGAACATCGGTCCGTTGGAGTTTGACCCGACAACGCAGCAAGTCCTCATCCGTTCGAAGTCGCCCGACCTGCGCACCGGCGGAGCGAAATACTACGAGGTGCTGTTGCAGTGCCAATCGAGTGGCCACTTCGTCCTGCGCCGATTCCATTCCGACCCGGCTCAATGTGGCCGCGACCAAGTCGATCTGACGATGACCCACGAGACGCTGCTGAAACTCGTGGACGATTTGCTGGCGACCGTCCCGTGACAACGTAACCGCCTCGCTTCCGCGAGGAGGAGCAACGTCGAAAAGACGTTCTACGATTTTTGAGCGACCTGGCGAAGAAGTTAATCAGCAAACGAACCCGGAGAGGCTGTGAGTTTGACTGCCGGGTTACAGCCGTCCCGCCTCGCGTTGCTTTTGCTCGCGATTCCACATCCACAGCAGGAGCGGACTGGCGATGTAGATCGTGCTGTAGCAACCGACCATTGTGCCGATCAACATGCAGAACGCGAAGCCGTGAATCCCTTCGCCGCCCATGAAATACAGGATGACGACCGTGATGAACACGATTACCGCGGTCAGGATCGTGCGTGAAAGCGTTTGGTTAATGCTGTCATTGACCATTTGCAGCGTGAGCTGCGGATTGCGACCACGGATTTCACGGATGCGGTCGAAAATCACGATCGTGTCATTCAGCGAATACCCGACGATCGTCAAGAAAGCGGCGATGAGCGACAGGTTGAGCTTGAAGTCTTCCAGGCCGAGGATCGGTCCCAGCGGAGTCTTTGAGAGATGGTAGGCTAGGGGCAAGCACGCCATCGTGAAGAACACATCGTGGAACACGGCGACAACGGCCGCGATGCCGAAGTCCGCCTTTGAAAAACGGAACCACAGATAGACAATCGTGGCAACACCACTCGCCAGCAGCGCCAGCATGGCCAAGTACTTCATGTCTTCGGCGACGGATGCGGCAAAGTTGCTGACCTCTTCGAACATCGGCGTCCCCGCCATCGTGATCTTCATCGCGGTGAGCGCTTGCTTGAGATCGTCATCGCTGACTGTCGAACGAACTGCGACCCGCATCTTGTCGTATTTCTTCGCCTCGTTCTCGGCGGCCATCATTCCAGAACCCGACGTCCCCACGATGCGAAAGATCGCATTGGCATCGGAATAGTTTTTGTTGACGTCGTTAAGTTCTTTCAACAAGTAGTCGGCTGCGGTCGAGGTCGAGATCTCTCTGCTGAAAACCAACTCGGTTTGATTCGCATCGGCGAAAGGATCAATCTTGGTCGCGTTGTCCAAGTTTCCTGCAGGCTGTTCATTCGAATTCGTGAGATCGTCAACAGACTTCGTTGTGGCAGGTGTCGCTGGTTTCTTCTCGGACTTCTCCCCGGCCTTGTCCTCTTCGACCGGTTTCTCTTCCACTTTCGCTGCCGGCTTGTCCTCAGAATTCTTCGCGGCAGGTTTCTCAGCCTCATTCGGCTCGCCGGCGGAGGCGGGCTTCTTGGCCACCTCGGGCTTGGCGTCCTGCTTCTCGGAAGATTCCGTCTTCACTTCGTCCTGCCCGGAACCACCATTGATTCGAGCATCGGGCAGTTGCGGCGATGAAGTCGTGGCGGCTCCCTTGGAGAGAATCGTGTATTCCAGCGTAACCCGCTTCAACTCGTAATTCGGATCCTCAAAGGTCGAGGCGATCCCTTTGCGAATCATTTTGATGTCCTGCTCCGGCGTGCGAAGTCGGAATTGCAGGCCGCGTTCTCCGGACGCTGCTTCACGAGACAGTACGAGCCTTTCCAATGAAACTTCGGTTCCGAACGTCTGCTCCAACTTGCCGCGCACATCGTCGATCTGTTGGTCTTTCACAAATTGGAACGTCACACTCGAACCGCCGCGGAAGTCGATGTCCAAGCTCTGTTCACCGCGAGCCAAGAGCAGCGCCAAGCCAAGAACAATAAAGCTGACGGAAAAGGTGACAGCGGTTTTCAGCTTGCCGATGAAGTCAAATTCTGGGACGCCGATGACTTTCATCATGTTCAGCTTCGTGATCCAACGCTTGCGTTCAGCGATATCGAAGACCAAGTGCCCAAAGTACAACGCCGAAAAATTGCTCATACAGATGCCGATGAAGAGCGTCACCGCGAAGCCTTTAATCTGATCGGTGCCGATCATGTAGAGCACGACGGCGGCAATGAGCGTGGTGACGTTTGAGTCCCAAATCGCTGAAAAGGCTTTGCTGAAGCCGTTCTGAATTTCCATCCGCAAGCTACTGCCACGCTCCATTTCTTCACGCATGCGTTCATAGATCAACACGTTCGCATCGACCGACATACCCAGTCCCAGCACCATTCCGGCCAACCCGGGAAGCGTGAACGTCGCGTTGCAGATCACCATCACGCCCAGCGTGAGCACAAGATTGAGCAACAGCGAGATGTTCGCCACCACGCCACAAAACCGGTAGTAAACTGCCATGAAGAGAAACACGGCCAAGGACGACACCCACAAAGCGAGAATTCCTTTGCGTTGCACGTCCGCTCCCAGCAAGGGACTGATTGTAAACTCGCTGATCGGAGTCGGATTGATCGGCAGTTGCAGAGCACCGGCATTCAGCACTTCGACCAACGATTTCAATTCCTCGTTGGAGAAGTTGCCGGTGATCTGGCCGCTGTCGCGAATCGCACCGTTTAAGTTGGGGGCCGAACTGACTTGGCCATCGAGGATGATCGCCAATTGACGCTTGCGACCATCGGTCGTCGGTTTATTGCGGTCGGTCAACCGAAAGAATCGCATGGCCCCTTCCGAGTCAAACGAAAAGTTGACGCACGCCGAGGTATCTTCGGCCATCCCGGTTGACGCACGGCGGAGGAATTCACCCGTGACGGTATCCTCTTCCGGCTCCTGCATGACGAGCACTTGCGTAACGGATTTGTCCTCACCTTTGCGGTTCTTGCGAATCACCGGGCGAGTCGCCGCGGAAGAGGGCACTTCTCCCTTCTCAGCAAGTTCTCGCCAAACGGCAATGATCAGTTTGTCTTCCAAATACTTGTCTTGATCGTCTGGAAGCCGACGCGCTGCCGCGATCTCACGGCGGTGATCTTCTTGATTGGCAACGATGCCAAACTCCAAGCTACCCAGCCGATGCATCTTGTCTTTTTTTTCCGCGACGACTCCGGGGTCCGCACCGGGGATGATGATCTCGATACGGTCTTGGCCGACCCTTCGCACAACGACTTCTTCCGTGCCCGACGGATTGATGCGATTGCCGATGGTTCGAACCATCTGGTCCATCGCTTGTGCGATCGGCTTCCCTTCTTCCTGAGCCTTTTCGGTCTCAACCTGATAGATCAGGTTCGTACCGCCCGCAAGGTCGATGCCCAAACGAAACGCTTTAATCCAACCAGCGAAACGACCTGCTTTTTGCCGCTCCTGAATCTGGTCTTGAAGTTGTTGCACACGTTCCTTCAGCTTGGCATCTGCTGGATCTTCTTCCAAAGCTGCTTGAGCAGTTATCCGGTCCGACTCACGTTCTTTTTGCTGCATCAAATCGCTGATGATGTGGTAGCCGAACGGAGACAATCCCAGCGTGATCGCAAACAGCACGGTGCCGATGCGGTTCGAGTATTCCTTCAGCCGCATCGCGCGAGACAGGATTGCTCCAGCGACATACGGCAGCACGCACAGTGCCACCATCATTAGCAAACGCCAGGCAATGACGTCCCCTTCGGAGGCACCCGCGTTGGCTTTGTCGGTGGCATCCGCCAACAGTGAAAGTCCCATCGAAAAATCATTCATCGAGTCTGTTTCCCGAAAGTCTTGTGGTGCGGGCGTCTCGCCTGCGCTGTTCGTTTCGCACAAGCGACTCGCTCGTGCCGGTGCAGGCGAGACGCCCGCACCACAATGTCCGATTTGCTCTCTCGTTAACTACCTGCCGGTTTGCTCGCGTCCGTCGCAGACGCTTCGGCCAGCGGACCTTGAATCGCGCTCCGCAGAAATCGCAACTTGACGTTGTCGTCCACTCGCAGAGTCACTTCCTTGTTGTCATCCGAGAAGCCGGTGATCGTGCCGATGATCCCGGAGTACGTCACCACTCGGTCATTCCGTTTCAGTTGAGAAAGTTGCAGTTCGCGGGTCTTCCGTTCGCGTCCCTGCGGTCGCAGAATCAGGAAGTACCACACGAAGACGATCAGCACCATCGGCAGCATCATTGAGCCAAGACCGGGTGCCACTTGTCCGGCTCCGTCGCCTTCGGCCAAGAGATTGACTGTTCGCAAAAAAAACATGTCGATTCCCAAAAAACTGCCGCGACCGAGGTAGCTCCCGAACGCTCTGACCCTAAGCCACGCAAGGCGTTCCGCTCACAATTCCGGCCACGAAAGGGGGCGTATCTTAGGAGCGGCCACCCACCCCGGCAAGTTGGGCAGAATCGTAGGCTTGACCGCTCAAAGCGGCCACATTCCACCCCTTCTCCCCCTGGCAGAAGGGGGCTGGCAGAAGGTGGCCGAAGGCCGGATGCGGGACCGCATGGAAACGGATTCCATTCCGAAGAGAGATTCCGTTGCCGTTGGATCACTCACCCCGCCCCTCTCCCAAGGGGAGAGGGAGGAAATCGAACCACGACCGGACGTGGGCGTCCGGCCTACATCTCCTCAAGAGCCGTCAGCACGCTCGGCGACAGGGTAAACGCCTCGTCGATGATCGCCGTCGCGTCGTTGAGCGTGTCCACTCCTTCGTTGCCGGCCAGCAAATCTTGGCCGCCTTGTCCGTTGAGCGTGTCGTCACCATCGCCGCCGAGCAGCGTGTCAGTGTCCGCTCCGCCGAGCAGCACATCGGCACCGTCGGACCCCAGCAGCGTGTCTTTGCCCGCTTGGCCACTGAGCGTGTCGTTGCCGTGACCGGCGTTGATCCCATCGTTCCCCGCGCCGCCGAGCAACAGATCATCGCCGTCACCGCCGATCAGCGAGTCGCTGCCATCGCCGCCGTCGAGCGAGTCATCGCCGTCACCACCGCGAACGAGGTCGTCCCCGGCCCCGCCGCTCAGCGAATCGCCGAGCGTGCCGCCATCGAGCGTGTCCGCTCCGTCGTCGCCGGCCAGCGTGTCGGCTCCCGAACCACCGCTGAGCGAATCGTTGCCGGCGTCACCGCCAAGCGTGTCCTCGCCCGCGTCCCCCGCCACCGTGTCGGCCCCCTCGCCACCGAGCACGCTGTCGTTTCCATCGCCGCCGGTGATCGCATCATTGCCGGCGTTGCCAAGCAGCGTGTCGTCGCCGTCGCCGCCATTCAGCGAGTCGTTCCCTTCGTTGCCACTCAGCACGTCGTTGCCGAGACCGCCGATCTGCGAGTCATTCCCCAGCCCGCCGTTCAGCAAGTCATCGCCATCGCCGCCGTCGAGCGTGTCGCGATCGACACTGCCGGTGAGCGAGTCATTCCCCGCGTCCCCATTGATCCGCAGTCGAGTCGCTCCGAGCAACGCCCCCACCGCGCTGAGCGTGTCGTTCCCGTCTCCACCATTGACCGTCAGCACAACTCCCGCCGCGAGATTCACCGATCCCACCGTGATCGAGTCATCGCCGCCGCTCCCATTGATGACCACGTTGACGATGTCCGACTGCACCACCAGCGTCACGCCAGCCGTCGTCACCGTGAGTTGGGGAATGACTTCTTCGCCAACAATGACCTGCCCGACCACCAGCGAGTCGCTCGCCCCCGTGCCATTCACGGCGACCGAATCAAACCCCGAACCTCCCGATACCGTGTCGTTGCCGTTCCCCGCCCCGTTCCAGACAAGCTGGTCATCACCAGTTCCGCCGGTCACGAGGTCGTTGCCACCCTGTCCGTTGAGCGTGTCGTGGCCATCGCCGCCGTTGATCGTGTCCGCGCCGGAGCCGCCCAGGATCGAATCGTTCCCGCGTCCACCGGAAAGTGAATCGGTGCCAGCGCCGCCAGAGAGGACGTCCGCTCCGTCGCCAGCCAGCAACGTGTCATTGCCATCATTGCCGAGCAGCGTGTCGTTTGCAGGAAGCGGATCGTCGTCGTTGATCAGTCCACGAGCCGTGCTACGGCCGAAGACCACTCCTCCGCCGGAGACATTGCTCAGCGTGACGAAAAAGGATTCCGTCAGTTCCGTCAAACGGTCACCGAAAACGATCACGTTGATCGTCTGCGACAGCGATCCGGTCGGCGTGAAGGTGAGCACCCCGCTGCTCCGCAGGTAATCGATACCTTGCAGG
>QWQF01000221.1 GCA_003669125.1 Planctomycetota bacterium | reverse complement strand
CGATGGTGGCGGAACTGGTGCTTCACGAAGTTTCGTAGGCTGCGGATCGCCATGAAATCCCTTTTCGAGATCAACGCACGGACTTCGGAAAGAGTTTTTCAACCTGCGGCGCGGTATCCGACGAGCGAGCTGAAGTCCGAGTATTTGGGAGCCGATCGCGGAACGAATGAGCGACGCAGCTTGAATCTCAATTTGTGGATGCCTGTCAGCG
The DNA here is from genome assembly GCA_003669125.1 of Planctomycetota bacterium. Lineage (GTDB taxonomy): Bacteria > Planctomycetota > Planctomycetia > Planctomycetales > Planctomycetaceae > SXKJ01. The sequence continues at coordinate 12,535 of QWQF01000221.1, read as the reverse complement.
GCTTTTCGAAGGCAGTGCTGTCCACTAAAGGCATCAGCCGTCGCAGCAGACGCAGCTTGAGGTCGCGATTTTGCAGAACCTCGGATCGGTCGCGCACCTTCTGTGCCCAGCCGATCGAGCCACAGATTCCGCAGGCTCCCCACTCGTCGCTCAACAACACTCGCGTGGCGAAGACTTGCGACGGGCCAGGATGGAAGTGCATCACATCGTGAAAGGCCACGATCCCGCCAGGGACGACGTGTTTCGAGAAATTCTCGAAGTCCTTTTTCGCTCCCGAAACAGAATGGTCGCCATCAATCCACAGCAGCCGCAGAGGACGATTCCATTTGGGAGCCAAGTCGGAAGAGAACGCACGATGTATGGTGACTCGATCCGAAACTCCGGTCTTCGCGAGCGACTCTTGGAAGGTGTGAAACGTCTCATCGTTGGTCATCATCGTCGCGCCGAAAGCCTCGATCGCCGCCCACGGATCACACGCATGAAGTCGCGGATCATTCGTGGACTCCAAGGCGGTCGCGAGCAAAACCGTTGACAACCCTTTGAAGCTCCCGATTTCGAGCACCTCGCCTGCAACGGTCGGACAAACGGCCATGAGCACCAACATGTGACACTCTTTGTCCGTCAGATATCCGTCGACCTTGGCGGCAGCAGTACGAGCGACTGACAACACTTTCAAGAACTCATCTTCCGTGGTGACTCTCGCGTTCCTGGGAGATTTCGACATGAAGTATTCCTTCCGTTTTTGAGACGACCGCCGAACGAGATTGAAATGGTTGCCACTCAAGCGGCTTCAGCGAACTGCGTCAGCTCTCCTTGGCCACCGGCAGAATTTGCGTGCGGTAAGATTGTGACTTCCGAAAATCGTGTCAATTGCGGATTCGCCGCTCGGTCTTTCCAGCCACGTCCGCCGAGCCGGATGCCAGTCACGGACCAAGTGCCGACTCTGAAGACGGCGACAGTTGATTGCGGCATCGCCTCGATACGGCGACATTCGAAGCGAGGGTCATTCTATTCGCGTCGTGGAGTCTTGTTTGGCGACTGAGTTCGTCTGGGTGATGACGTCCGGACTCAGCAGCCCGGTTTCTGGCATCCCGTCGTGAATCTTGTGTGAGACTTCTAGAATGTTCGGCCAGATCACTCGATGAACGAGGAAATTCCGATCGGGGAGTGGCGCATAGTCGAACCCAAAGCATTGTGAGAGCAGCAGCCGAAATGTGTTGACCGGAGTGATCGTTGGATAGAGCGTGCTGCGCATCGAATCGGGGACAAGGTAGGCATTGAGAATCGGGACTCGCTCCTGCACATAATCCTCGAGCGGATCCGAACCGGGGTTCGAATGGAATCCCGGACCGTGATCCGATTGAACGATAATGATGGGCGGAACTTTGCTGTTCGAGCGGATAACGTCGATGGTTCGCATCACTTCACGATTCAAGTAGACGACTTGGTCGACGTAGGCGTTTCGGCTGTTTTGATCGATCTCCCAATCGGTTTGACCATCGCGAGTGAAAACATACGGCGGGTGCGGAGTGATGAGGTGGCAGAAGGTAAACTTCGGCCCCTGGAATGTCGGCAACTCCGCAAGCTGGCTGAGCGCGCGGCGATGCTGCGAGGCGATCATGCCCCTATCTCCGCCGTTGAAGAATCGCAAGGCACTGTGACGAGTCAACTGAACCTGCAACATGCGGGAACCGGCCGAAAGCCAAGTGGTTGGCTCGCCGAGCGACAGATGGGAAATTTCCGAGCAGGATGTCGGCACGAAGGAAGTATTGAAGTGAACCAGTTGATATCCACGCTCGCGCAGACATCGTCCGACCTCATGTGTCCGCAACATTTGGGCGAGTGACTTATATCCCCCCTGTGGGGAGAACGACTCGTGGTAGCGCATGTTGAGGGACGATGACAACGAAAACGCGGTTCCGGGATAGTTCGTGCAGCTCTTGTTGGCCACATAAAAACCGCGTTGGCGAAGGCCGTCCAAGAACTCGGAATTGTCGAAGCCGTAGGACTTCTGAAGGACGTCGCCGCGACCGTACGCGTCGAGAATGATGTAGTAGATGTCGGGGCGGCCAACATCCTCAGAGACAAACTCAGACGGAGCAGGAGAGCTCTTCGCCAGGTCGATCTGCGGCAATCGCGGTTCGCTCGCCAGGATCAATCCAAACTTCGCGCTGAACGCCAGCAGCGTAATCGCAGCCGTCAACGACACGAATTTCGAGAGCGATTTCAATTCGCCAGTGAGGTGCCAGATGACCGCCGTCACTCCGACACCCATCGAAATCAAAACTCCATGACAGAGTGCGGCACCGCCACCCGCTGGAATTTTCGCGAGTCCATCAAACAGCGCGCCGTAGTAGAAGCCGAGAAGGGTGATCCAGGTGGTCATCAAAGCCGCATGGCGTGCGCTGCGCCGGACGAACAGCAACACCAGAAAGACGACGGTGGCCGGCAACAACACGGGGCCGAGCATGGCGAGCACGTCGGTCAGCGTAAACCAGTCGGTGTTCTGCGCGCCCAGCGATACGATCACCATCGCCGAGAACAGCCACGGATGTGCGTCTTCCCATTTCGGCATCAGCCGGGCAGCGCTTCCATCAGATACAGCGTGCGACATGTCCCCTCCACGGAAATCTTTTGCAGGATGCGAAATTGATTCGCGAAGTCGGCCTCGAATTTCGCCTGAACGTAATCCGGGAAGATGTCCGGCCGAGTCGCGAGAAGCTTCCGGACCTGAGAATCCTCCTTCGGAACCCATTCGACGACGAGACGCCGAGTCAGCGTCCGGAAATAGGCGGCCACCTGCGACAGCGGCACGTTGTTCGAGATGGCCAGGTGATGAATCAGTCCGAGAGCCAGCACGACATCGACCGGCCCACGCTCGGCGAGCGACATCCGCTCGCGATGTGCCCAGCCCATCGCGGGGCTGGGGTTTGTCAGGTCCAGCAGCAGCGGAAAGTGTCCCTGTTCGCGATGAGCGATGACCTGCCGATAATTCGCGTCCACGCAGTTCGGGTCGATGTCCCAGGCCACCACCGAGCGGGCACCCGTCGCGCGAGCCAATCGACTGAAGCGGCCATCATTCGCTCCCAAATCCCAAACCGTATTGGGTGGGCGGTCAGCGATAAGGCCCTGCACGACTCGCTCTTTGGCGTCGAGGCCGCCCTCGCCGTAGTTGTTGTTGGCGGCGTAGTAGTCCGCCCATTCCGTCTGCTGGGATGGAGCCTTCAATCCCGAAACCGTTTGTTCGAGATGCGTCACCAGTGACTGCAACGCTTTCAACGACATCCCTCGCGACGGGCGTGTTTTGTTCGACGGCGAATGATCCGAGTACTGCTGCTGGGCCTTCGCGTGAGCATGCACATGCAGCCCCAGGCCCAGCCCGAAGCGAGTCCGAAACGGCAGCAGTCGCGACGCCAGATCGAGCGGCACGCCATCCATGTAAGTGCGAAAGAGCTGCCCCAGTCGAACATCGGTGCGGCTCATCAGGGCCAGCGGTGCCAGAAAATGCTGACAAAACTGCCGGTAGGCCACCCACGGAGATCCGTCCTCGTACAACTCGAACGAGAGCGTATCGATCAGAACGGAGCGTGCATCGAACAACTGCACGTTGTAGGCGCTCGCGTCTTTCAGCGTCATCCCGCGCTTCATGGCCGCTCGCTGGATTCGGAGCGTGGTCAGCGCGGCATCCTTGAGTTGACTGAAGCTCCACTCGAACGGATGCGAAATAAATGGGAGCTGAGCCGGCCGGAGCACCTTGTAGGCTTCGTCCGAAAAGGCCAGCCGCACGTTGAGCTCTTCGTGTGGAAGCAGCAACTCGTCACTCACGAGTTCGTCGTACAGTCCACTCGAGATTAGTCGCTCGTATTGCGGGGCATACGACGGGGCGATCTGCCGATGAATCACGCCTTGTCGCGAAAAAACGAAGCCGCTGGGATCACGAAACGAACCGGGCACCCGTGCCGCTAACGTCATGAACACATCCTTGTTTTACGTCGACGTCACTGTTGATCTCGCCGCGAATTCCGGTACGCGTGCCAGTGCTCTTCGGTAAATGCTTCGCGTTCAAGCCGCCTTACGGTGCGAAGCTGACTCCAGCGTCGGCTCGCCGTGGAATGCACTAACAGGCTTGTCGGACGAAAGCGGAGACTCGCTCGCGGATTGCTCCGGTCGATGACGCAGCACGACGCGCGAGAAAAAGCTGCGCAGTTGCGTCATCACTCCGCCAAAAACGACTCCCGCGCTGACGAGGCTGGCGACCAGAACCTGAAAAACCAGACTTCCAGTTCCGGCGTCGAGATAGCCTAAGACGAAAAGATTCATGTCCATCGAATTCCTCCTTGATACGCCGTGAACCGGGCACCTGCTGAAACTGCGGCACGCTGCTCGGAGGGATAGTGAAAATCGGCGAAAACGGTCAATACGTTTCGCACGCTACACGGAGCGGATCGTCATCGCACGGGCGAATCACCTTCGTCCAACCAATCCAGCCGAGCCGGATGCCAGAATCGAACATGCGCCACCGCTGCCAGAAACAGAAACGTGCCCACGCTGAACGCCGCTCCCCACAGCACGGAACGGGGCTGATAGTTCCAGACTACGCGATGCGAGCCCGGTTCGAGCCGCACGCCTCGGAACTGACCATCGACACGGATCGACTCGTCCGGACGGCCATCAATCGTCACCGACCACCCCGGATAGTCGAGGTCTGCCAGCACCAACAGGCCCGGCTCCGCCGTCTCCACCGAGCACGCCACCGAATTCGCTGGCGATTCGAAGGCGGTTAACTGCCACGTTTTCGGATCGCGCACGTTGCCGTCGAGCGAACGAAGCTGCAACCGGCCGAGCGAATCGTTGAGCTCGTACAAAAACAACGGCTGCCCCCCTCTGCCCCATGCTCGATTGAGAAACGGGTCGTCTCCCTGCCACACGAGCGTCATTGCACTCGCCAACGGTGACGACTCGAAGCACAAGACATGCGTGACTCCGCTACGGCGCAGCCAATCGAGTTGCTCTCGCGACGCCGGCACAACGTTCGTCCCCAACGCCTCTGGCAGCCGCAGCGAATCGTCGACGTACTCTGCCGGTCCAAACGTCAGATAGATCGGAACGCTCGACACGCCGAGCGTGCTCGGCAAGTTGGCTCCCGGCGCGAACAGCCGCAACGTCGGCCGAGTTTTCGCCGCATCAACCAACGCTCGGCGCACGGGACTTTGCTCCAACGATTTCAGCGGCGGCGACTCGACTGTCTGTGTGAACGTCACCAAGCGGCTTATCGCCCAGAACTCAAGGACTGTCGTGAGGAGAACCAACCCCACGAGGCCAATCCGCTCATCCGATTCTTTGGGCCGCTCCGAGAACCACCACAACACGATACTGGCGGCAATGACGACGCCCACAAGTAAAAAGAGTTGTAAAAAGCTCATCAGCACGCTATCGCCGCGTGGATTCGTCCACGTCAACGACAGTGGGTTACGGAGATCGATATTTCGAAGTTCAAAATCAGTCATCAACGCGGCGACGTCATCGCCAAGAAAATAAAAGGCGCTCAAGGACCACATTGAGCCAACGATCAACGTCCACGCCAGCCGGCGTGAGACATCCGGCTCACGTAGAAAACTGTCGGCGACGGAACCGGCCAGCACCGCGACAGCCCACGTCGTCAGCAACCCGTATCGCCCCGGACCTTGAAAGTAGCTGAAGCCTGGCAGATGCCGAGTCAAAGGCAGCAGCCAACCGCTCGTGTAGAGTCCACTGACAATCGCGACCACCAACCAAAACACGGCGAACCGATTCACAGATCGCTTGGCAATCAACGCGCTCACCAAGCCAGCGATGCAGACGCCAAACAACAACAACGGCGCGACACCAAAATACAAATGCGCCTCGGCAGAGTTCGTGCGCGAGTGCCCCAATGGCGGGCTTTCGCGAAACTCGGCTTCGCGGTCGGTCAGCGGTGAATACCAATGAGTCGGCCGGAACACCTGCGTCCAATACCAAGGCGGGATCGCACCGAAGTCGAGTTCGTGTTCTTTGCCGACGGTCGCCCGCTGACTGCGTTGTTTCAATTCGTAGGTCGGCAAAAGTTGGACCGCGGCGAGGCTCGTGCCGCAGAACATCGCCACGAAGACAACGGCGGTGATCCGATACGGTCGAGTGAACCGCCATCGGCTTTCGACCATCGGCTCATAGCAGCCGCCGTCCGGCCGTTGGCTGTTGGCTGAAAGCCGATGGCTGTCATCCCAAAACCAAAACACTCGACCCGGCACATAAACCGCCAGTAACAACAGCGTGAACCAAGCGATCTGAAAGTGTCCGGCCAGCAGTTGCACGGCCAGCACTCCACTCAGGCCGATCGCGAATCGCCACCGACGGGTCGAGAGAAAACTCTCCGCGCACCACAGCGCGGCCGGCAGCCAAGTGCCGCCGATGATCGCCCACTCGACGCACGTCCGAGGCGGGAACCAGCCGTAGACGTAAACCAGCGCCGTCAACCACGACGCCAGGAGGCCCATGCCCAGCCGCCGAGCCGCCGCACTCGCAAACACGAACGCCGCGAAGTAGTGCAACAAGAAGCTGACGTGAAATGCCGAGTGCGGATCGAGCAGCCGATACAACACCAGATTGGGCGGATAGAAAATCCCCGTCTGACTCTCGGCCAGCAAGGGATAACCGAAGCCCGCACGAGCGTTCCACAGCGGCAACTCGCCCGCGTACAGCGACTCCGAATAGATGACTTTCTGCGGAAAGAAATACGAGTAGACGTCGCCTCCGACGAAGCCCGCTCCGCACCAGATCGGTAGCCAGAACACGAGCGTCAGGCCCAGCGAGAGTCCGCACGTCGCCAACCAGCTCAGCCATTCGCGCCGCGTTTTCATGGGGATTGCTCTCGTGGCGCGATTAGGGACGAAACGCCTCGAAAGGCATGTTGAATGTTTCTGCCACGGCTCGATTTGTCACTCGGCCGCCGTGCATGTTGACCGCGTGAGCGAAGCCGGTGTCGTCGGTGCATGCGGCGGCGAGGCCACGCTTCGCGATCTTGAGCACATACGGAAACGTGACGTTGCACAGCGCGTACGAACTCGTGCGTCCGACGGTTCCGGGCTTCATCAATTTCAAATCCTCGCGACTGACGAGCACCGGCGCGCGAGCGCCTTCAATCAGTACCGCCCCGATCTCGAGGTCCGCACTCGCCGCGAAATGAAAGTAGGTGAAGAGGATCTGCCTAGGCCGCAACAACGGCCACTCAGCAGCGAGCGGTTCCTTGGCCTTCACGATCAACTCCGCCTGACCGAAGATTGCGGCGGGACCATCGACGATCTCGGCTCCGTTCGCGGAGTACAGCTCGTCAGTGATGCCGCTGCCAAGGCCCGCGCCACGCTCGATGAGCACGCGGTGCCTGTTCCGCACCAACTCCTCGACTCCTGACGGCAACATCGCCACGCGATACTCGTCCGGTTTGATCTCCCGGGGGACTCCGACAATCATGGGATTCCTCCTGACTCGGGATCAGAACTCGTCGCTCGGCCAAAGAGTAGCTGACGTTTGGCCTCCGAGGAAACGGCGGTCTCTGATGATCGTCATCGGCTCGGATGTAGGCGTCCGAACTACTCACGACGCCGTGCCAATGCCTTTTCATAGAGCGAGACGTACTCGCGGGCCGAGCGGTTCCACGACCAATCACGCGACATCCCCGCGCGCTGCAAACGTCGCCAAGCCGGCTTGTCGGCGAATAACTTCAAGGCCCCATCGAGCTGCTGCCAAAGCTGATCGGGATCGTGATCGCGGAACGAGAACCCGGTCGCAGTCCCATCATTCATCGTTTCCGGAGTCGCCCCGACGACCGAATCCGCCAAGCCGCCGGTCGCTCGAACAACCGGCAGAGTGCCGTAGGCCATTGAATACATTTGATTGAGTCCACACGGCTCGAACTTGCTGGGCATCAAGAACATGTCCGAACCGGCCTCGATCAGGTGCGCCAAAGCTTCGTCGTACCCGATCACCGCTCGGACTTTGTTGGGATGAGCCGAGGCCAAGTGCCGACAGAGGTCTTCGTACTCAGGCTGCCCGTTGCCCAAGAAGACAACCTGCACGTCTCGTTCGAGCAGCCGACTGGCGCACACACCGATCAGATCAAATCCCTTTTGCCACGACATGCGAGAGACCATGCCCAACAGCGGCGCATCGGCTCGTACAGGCAATTGCAGTCGTTCTTGCAACGCACGCTTGCACGTTGACTTGCCCGTCTCCAGAGACTCGAGGCCGTATCGCGCGGGAAGGTGCGGATCGACTGAAGGACTCCACTCCTGCGAATCGATGCCATTTAGGATGCCGGTCAAATCCGCCGAGCGATCCCGCAGCACGCCATCCAGACCGTGACCAAACTCGGCCGTTTGAATCTCACGTGAGTACGTCGGGCTGACCGTGCAAAGCTGGTCGGCGAAAATAATTCCCGCCTTCAAAAAGTTCACTCGGCCCCAACACTCGAATTGTTTCCAGTTGTAGAACTCCCAGCCCAGTCCCGTCAGAGGCATGACATCGGACGAGTACGCTCCCTGAAACGTCATGTTGTGCAGCGTCATGATCGCCGCAGTGCGTCGGAGGTCGGGCACCCACTGACGAAACTGCGCCTCCAACAACGGCATCACCAACGCTGTCTGCCAGTCGTGAGCTTGGATGACGTCGGGTTTGAGCTTCAAGCGTGACACGGCCTCCAGAGCCGCGCGGCTGAAAGCGATGAATCGTTCCGGGTTGTCGCTGAAGTCGGCCTTTGTCGTCGGGTCTTGATACAGCCCGCCGCGATCGTAGAACTCTGGCTGATCGACCAGCACAACATCAACGCGACTCCCTGGCATCTGCGTCCGCTGAAGTTGAATTCGCACCGACTGATCACCCAGTGGAATCTCAAACGCTTCGCCGATTGGCTCGATCGCAACGCCGCTCTTCGCGAGGAACTGTGAGTACAACGGCAGGATCAACGTAACTTCGTGGCCAAGTTCCGCGAGTGCCTTGCTGAGCGCACCCCCGACATCCGCCAAGCCGCCGGTTTTCGCGAAGGGCACGGCCTCAGAACAAACTTGGACGATTCGCATCAGGAACTCCAGGTGTTGATCAACAATCGTTTCAGAAATGCCGCTGCAAAAAAAGGAAAGAGGGCACTCGTTCCAACGACGAGTGCCCTCTTCAGCTTTGTCTCAGGAGTCCGTTGTGACTGACGGCTATTTCATGAAGAAGTCTGACGGGCCTTTGCAGGTGTAGTACGGATACGCAACGACTCCGGCCGGTTGATTCTGCGGCGGATACGACAAGTTTTTCGGTTGGCGGTAGTCGAACGTGTGATGGTGCTTTGGCGAGTGGTAGTTTTCGGGATAGTCCGACGGATTGCGTGCCCATTCCGGTGGGGGCGGGCGCGACGCAGAGTGCGCTCCAGCCGGGCCGTCATAGGACATCGGGCCGGGCGCCGGACCATTCGGCCCCATCGGACCATTCGCGCCCGGAGCAAACGACGCGGGGTTCTGTCCGCGAACAACGGCACGATTCGCTTGGCAACCCACGGTCGCCATCATCCCAGCGATCAGAACACTCAGCATCCATTGAGACTTCATGATTTCTCGCCTCCCTGCGTTTTGACTCATGCACTGGCACGACGATCGATGGCATCCCGAACGTCGTGGAACCCAATCCTTCGAGTTTGTTATCGACCCGCAGGCACGGTGGAATGCGAGGATTCCTCACAACCGGAAAAGTCAGCCCAGTCCGCGGAAATCCTCGATCTTGCAGCACATTCCGAGGCCAGATAGAGTCCGACCCGCTCAGGATTGCTCCTCGGCAAGTCTCCGACTTCGCCGCAAACAACTCTCCGCCAGCCACTTGCCACCGACAGAGTGACACTGCTCAAAGGATTGACCGGTATGTTCGTCGCCGCTTCGACTCGCTGTTTCTCCGACAAAAGTTTCGCGGAAGCGTGTCACCTGATCACGGATTTGGAGTTCGACAAAGTCGAGCTGTGGTTTGACGAGAACAGCCAGCACCTGCGTCCCAGTGACGCGGTGAAGAACTTCGAAGGTTTTTACGCCCAATACCGTGAGGCCACACGCCTCGTTCCCGTCGCGTTTTGTCTGGAACACGATGTCCCCGCAACCATGCTGCATGACCTCTGCAAGCTGGCCAAACTGATGCGCGTCGCCCAAATCACGGTCCCCGCTTCGGCATTGGGAACCCCCTTCAACGAAGAGATCGACCGCCTCCGCAATTTTATCCGACTGGCCAATGAGGAAACGATCCGGCTCTCCATCAAGACGAAGACCGGCACGTTGACTGAAGACCCGCGAACTGCCGTGGAGCTCTGCCAATCGGTACGCGGTCTCGGATTGACGCTGGACCCCAGCTACTACCATTGCGGGCCACACGCTTCGCGAGACATCGACTCGTTGATGCCGCTAGTCTATCACGTCCACCTTCGCGACAGCACCGCCACGCAACTTCAGATTCAAGTCGGTCTCGGCGAACTGGACTACACGCGACTGATCTCTCAACTCCACAAAGAGAATTTCGAGCGGATCCTCTCCGTCGAACTCTTCCCGGAACTTTACGATTCGGAAATCAACCGCCTGCTGGAAATGCGCAAGCTGCGAATGCTGCTCGAAACGCTGCTGTAGACCGAGCACTCAGGCCGGACCCGCGTCGTACTGGTAAAACGAACAAATTTCGTGGCTGACTCAGGTCGATTTCTTGCGGATCGCGCGGCGAAGTTTGTCCGCGCCGGACGTTTCTTGCGCCGCATCGAGGGATGCCAATGCTCGCGAGACAGCTTCCAGCAGCACTTCCATCGCGAACGGTTTGCGGAGGTAGTCGTCGACGCCGAGCATCTCGGCGTAGGCCTTGTGCCGCCCGCCTTCATTGGCGGTGATCATGATAACTTTCGGCGGATGCGGCAGACTTTTGAGAAATTCCAGCACCGGGAAACCGCCCATCTTCGGCATCATCATGTCGGTGATGACCAAGTCTGGAGCAATCGACTCCGCCAGTCGCCGGCCGTCGAGTCCGTTTTGGCCCCATTGCACCGCGTATCCAGCATTCTCCAACACTTTGAGCAACGTCGAAGCGATCTCGCGGTCATCTTCGATCAACAAAATCGTTCGTCCGGCTGGCATGGCAATCTCCTTCGCCGCGTTTCATGTGGACCCGAATAGTAGGCCGCCGAGCAAGCGTTCTCAAGCACCCCCTTCGAGCACGAGGCCCTGTTCGCCGATCTCAAATGGCACAATCGCGTCATCGCACGCACTGCCCCGATGCTTGGCGACGTGCAACGCACGGCGCATGCGAAAACCATCGCGAACCTTGCCCATCAAAATGATCGTGTTGGCGTTCGATAGCGAGTCGCCACTTTCCAGCGGTCGCGCTAAGAGATCGTCCAGCAGGACCTCATGCGAGGTGTAAAGCAGCACGCAACCGATTTCTCGATGGTCGTACCGGTGTGTTGCGACGTTGTCGGCTTGTGACCGAAAATGAACACGGAACAAATCGCGAGCAACCCAGTCATCATCCTTCCGCAGGATCTGATGATAGATGTAGTCGATCACTTGGAACTGAAAGCTGTCGCTGTCTCGCTCGGTCGGTTCGATGCCGTCGAGCACACAGCGACGCACGCCATGCACGAAGTTGCTGTAGAAGAACTGCACCGCTCGATCGAGTTTGCGAGCCATTTCCGCATTCCATTCCTGCCACTCTTCGACGGAGAGATCGGCTTGCGTGACTCGGCGTCCGCTGCGTCGAAACAAGTGCAAATAGTCGTGCCGCGCGCGATCGCGCTGCCAGACATCCTGGGCGTCGATGCTCCCTTCAGGAGCGAACTCTCGGAAGTTCCAATCGAACAATCGCTGCGCGTACTCGGCCTGATTCTGCGAGTCGCCGCGTGTCGTGAGATCCAGCACCAAACCCGATTCGCCTTCCTGCGTTCGACCTGCGTGTGCGAATTGCAGCCCAAGCTGTGTCTTGCCGATGCCGGTCGCGCCAACCACCACGGTCAAAGTGCCGGGCAGTAAGCCTCCGCCAAGCATGTCGTCCAGTCGCGGGATGCCGGTGCTGAGTCGAGACGTCATCAGTTTCATCCGGCTCAAAACGCGGGGGCACCGGCCTTTTGCGGGGCGACTTGTTTCACGGCTGGGGCTTGCGAGGCAGCGGCACCACCGCCGGCTCCAATCTCACGGCGCGAGGCGTACCGAATCGGGAACGAGGACCACACTTTGTTTGTGACAACATTCGGATCACCCATGCTTTTTTCGGGACCGTCAAAAATGCGTTTGGGCCATTTGGAGAAGACCCATTCGCTGGTCCATTGCGTGAAGCCCAGCCATTGCCGATCGGGAGCCATGCCAAAGAAATTTCCCCGCTCCGCCTTGAACCCCATGAATTCACGACCGAGCGGCGCGGTGTGCAAAGCGGTCAGCAGAAACGCCATCGTCACATAGCCAGCCAACGCACCGCAGCCCCAGCGAGCAACCTCGTGGAGCATCCGATGCACACCGATGTACGTTGG
>QWQF01000110.1 GCA_003669125.1 Planctomycetota bacterium | reverse complement strand
GCAGTGACGACAACGAAACCAATCTGTCGGTTCGAGGACAGCTCACCACAAAATGGTCGCCGACGTCGGTCTTTTCGTCGCTCGCCGAAGCGTCTGCATTCTTCGAGGCGGGAGCGATGGGCTACTCGGCGACGCCGGTGGCCTCGCGGTTTCAAGGGCTCGAACTGCGGTGCAACCACTGGCACGTCGATCCGCTGGGGGTCGAGGAAGTTCGCTCGAACTTCTTCGAGAACGAATCGCTGTTCCCGAAAGGCTCGATTGAATTCGACTGCGCCTTGCTGATGCGAAACATCGCTCACGAGTGGCACGAACAAGCCGACCTGTGCTGCGCGGCTGCATGAGTCGCAACCGCTCGATAGACTGCGGCCCTGAATATCACCTCCCCAACAGGCCGACACATCGTGACCTCGCTCGCTACTGCCATCACGGACTCCGCGCGAGTCGATCTGGATCGCCAACGTCGCTGCGGTTTTCCAGAGGTCGTGTACTGCGAAGGGAAGAGCGTCGAAGCGGTCGAACAGATTTTCGAGGCACTCGTTGCCGCCGGCCAGGATGCCTTCGCGACTCGCGCCTCTGCTGAGCAATCAGCCGCAATTCAACGACGCTTCCCGCAGGCGATGCTCAATTTGGTGGCGCGCACGATTCGAGTTCCGTTGCCCGGCGAGCATCCACCGATCGGCAAAGTTGCGGTCGTCACGGCCGGCACCGCCGATCGTCCGGTTGCGGAGGAAGCACTCGAAACGCTGCGTTGGATGGGCTGCGCCGTCGAGCGGATTGAGGACGTCGGCGTCGCCGGGCCACAGCGGTTGCTGGCGGTTGTCCCTCAGCTTCAAGACTGTGACGTGGTGGTCGTGGTCGCTGGAATGGAAGGTGCGTTGCCGTCGGTGGTCGGCGGTCACGTTGCTTGCCCGGTGATCGCGGTGCCAACCAGCGTCGGTTACGGAGCGTCATTCGGTGGGATCGCCGCTCTGTTGGGAATGTTGAATAGCTGCGCGGCCAACGTGACGGTCGTGAACATCGACGCGGGATTCAAAGCGGGCTATGTGGCGGGATTGATTGCGAAGCAAAAGGCAGAAGTCAGAAAGCAGTAGGCAGATTCATGCGGATGATCGACACGCTTCCGTCGGCACCAGTTCGGCCGGTGGATGCTCACAAGGGGACGTTCGGGCGAGTGCTCGTGATTGGCGGCAGCCGGGGCATGTCCGGTGCGCCGAGTCTCGCGGGCTTGGGCGCGTTGCGCGGTGGAGCGGGCTTGGTCTACGTCGCCGTGCCCAGCGAGATTCTGCCGATTGTCGCCGCGATCGAACCGTCGTATTTGACGATTCCGCTGGCAACCGACGAGGAACACGGTTGTCTCTCGACCGACGGCCTCACCGGGTTGCGAACGGCATGCGAGGGGAAAGATGCGGTCGCACTCGGCCCCGGATTGGGTCAGTCGCGCGGTGTGGCCGCGATCGTGAATTCGCTGTTCACGGAACTGCCGCAGCCGATGGTGGTCGACGCGGATGCGTTGAATGCGCTCGCGGCCAGCGGCGGGGCCGGGAGACTCGCGTCGAGCGCTGCCGGCCCGCGGATTCTCACGCCGCATCCGGGAGAGTTTGCTCGGTTGATCGGCAGCGACATCGCAACCGTGCAAAGCCAGCGAGCGAAGTTGGCGGCGGAGTTCGCGGCGACTCACGGCGTCATCGTGCTGCTGAAAGGGCAGGGGACCATCATCACCGACGGTGATCGAGTGGCGATCAACCGCACTGGCAATCCGGGCATGGCGACCGGCGGCAGCGGCGATGTGCTGACGGGGCTGATCGCCGCGCTATTGGCTCAAGGGATGCCGGCTTTTCAAGCGGCGCAGGTCGGAGCACATTTGCACGGACTGGCCGGCGATCTCGCGGCGGCGGAACTGTCGCAGCCGGGGCTGATCGCTTCGGACTTGCCGAAATTCTTGACTCAAGCGTGGCAGCGATTTCTCGGATGAGATTGCGTTACTTGGCGGCCAGTGGGATTTCCGGGCTGGTCGCTTCCGGGTGACGCTTCAGCAACTCGCTGAGTTGGAACGAAGCGTATTTTTGCTCTGCGGCCGGCTTCTTGTCGGGTGAAGCGTTCGCGATCCAGAGCTTCGTGGACTTCGGCTCGAACAGGACGTTGTGCAGGTTGGACTTCATCGCGACCGGGCGCGACATCAGTTCCATCGCCGACTCGGCGGTGAACTGGCCGTGGCCGCTTTGGGCACGTTCGGTGAGCAGCTTGTAACGGTCGCCGGCCGAGAGCAGGACGCAATCCTTCACGGCGGTCGGCAGCAGCGGGTGCGATTCACCTTGTTTGATGAGCGAGAAGACTCCGGCGGACGCTTCCATGCCGACGGCCGTGTTCGTCTTGCCGTCGGCGACGACGTAGAAGTATTGGCAGGTGCGGCGATTGTCTCGGAAGATGCTGATGGCCGTGTCGAGGTCTTTGCCTTTTTCGAGCACCTCGCGGACGAGGAACGCCATCGGCACGCCGGTCCAGAGGCCGAGGCCGCCGCCTCCCATCTCGCCGACGCTGACGTGTTCGGCGTTCATGCCCGTCACCGAGCCGATGAAGCCGGCGTAGGTCGCGTTGACGAACGGGATGCCGCCGTCCGGTTCGGCGACGACGAGCACGGCGTGTTCTTGCAGACCCCAGTCGACGGCGTAGTCGAGCACTCGGCCGTGATACAGCGTGCCGTCTTTCGTGGCGGAGTTCGCGATCGCGAAGCCGCTGCAATGAAACAGTTCCGGGATGAAATTGCCGGCCCGTGCGTCGGCGGCCTTCAGGCCCGATCCCTCGGCGAGTCCGTCGAGTTCCTCAAAATACTTCTTCGGGACGTACGGTTTTTGGATGGAGATAATCAGCTCAATTCCTTGCCGAGGTTTGACTTTGAGGCCGGCGACCTCGACGAGAGTTGTCTCCCCTTTGACGTCCAAGATGTTGTGCATGTTCGAGCGAACTTTGTCGCGGAGCAGTGCTCCGTGCTGAAAGCCCATCTCGCGCGGTGTCCCTTTCAGGTGCAGCACGTCGTAGCCGTCGATTCGTTCCAGCCAGCCTTTTCCGCAGCGAGCCACCGTTTGAGCGGCAAGTTGGTCGGAGCACAGCGTCAGCACGAAACACGCGACGACGAATCCGAAAGCCCAGCGAACTCGCGAAGAGAGCATGGCAAACTCCTGAATGGAAGCAGCGGAGAAGAGCGATTCGTGACGGGATGGATCGCGAGATTATCGACCAGTCACGTCACCTTCCAGATCGTTTGACCGATTGTCGCGATCCGGCAATCCCCGACGGACCGAATCGGGTTCGTTGACGTTGGAAAATCAATGGCCGTATCATCTTCCCCACGCGACGGGTGGAGTGTCTGGAGTGTCGGTCGCCTCGCCCTTCAACTGCCGTGAATCATTCGTGGTGGGCATTTTCTCCTCGGCGGTATCTCTCGGATGTTTCAAACCCTCGGCAAGCTGGTATCACGGACGTGGCCGCTGTTGCTGGTCGCTTGGCTAATCGCCTTGGGGGGTCTGAAGTGGGCGGCTCCGTCGTGGCGAAGCGTGGCACGAGACGGCGAATTCGCATTTTTGCCGAAGAATTCCCCCAGCGTGGCCGGCGAGGAGTTGTTTCAGCAGGGTTGGGGAGTGCCGCTGGCCAGCAACGTGGTGATTGTCGTACGGCGGGAGAGTTCGTCGACGGGGCTGCTCGACGGTGACAAAGCTTTCATCAACGATGTGTTGCGGGAGCGGCTCGAAAAGATCGCCGACGAGGAAACGGCTTCGCTTCAGCCGCAGAAATCGGGGGCTCCGCAGCCCTCGCGGCCGGCTGGCGCTGAGGAGACCGCTTCGTCGGATGACCTCAAGACCATCACTGTTCGGACCCTGTCGGACAAGTCGGTCGGTCGACTGCTGAATAGCGAAGACAAGCATGCGTCGCTGGTTTTGATGGAACTCCCCACCGAGTTTCTGGACTCCCGCAACGCCCGGCTGATTGAGCGAGTCGAGAAGCTGATCGAACGCAACGGTGAGCTCCAATCCGCCGGCCTCGTTCCCCGCAGCCTGGACTTGGCACTCAGCGGATCGGCGACTGTTGGCCGCGACATGATCCGAGCCGCAGCCGAAAGTTCGCGAGACACCGAGCTTTGGACGGTCTTGCTGGTTTTGTTCCTGCTGATTTTGGTCTACCAGGCTCCGCTGATGGCCATCATTCCGCTGATGACGGTGGCGGTCGCCACGGAAATCTCACTGGCGCTGCTGGCGTGCCTGGCTCAAGCGGGGTTCGTCAACCTGTTTGCGGGGATCGAGGTTTATGTGAAGGTGCTGAGTTACGGAGCCGGCGTCGATTACTGCCTGTTCCTGATTGCTCGGTACAAAGAGGAGTTGGACGAGGGAGCGACGTTTGACCAAGCGGTCGAGAACTCGCTGGCCAAAGTTGGCCATGCCTTGGTCGCAAGTGCCGGGACGGTCATTTGCGGGATCTTCATGATGTACTTCGCCGAATTCGGAAAGTTCAGTCAGGCGGGAGTCGCCATCACGGTGGGGCTGGTGATTGTGCTGTTGGCGGCGCTGACGTTCTCACCCGCGTTGCTGCGGCTGACTCGGCGTTGGGCGTTCTGGCCGCGACCCTCTGGCCACAGTCTCTCTCGGACCGCCGGCTGGGTCTCAGCGACTTCGTTGTGGTCGCGACTGTTTGAGCAGAATTGGGGGCAACTGGCTTGGACCAAGGTGAGCGTGTTGGTGCGCCGTCGTCCGGGGACCGTGCTGCTGACCAGTGTTGCGATCATGATGCCGTTTGCGTGGGTTGGTGTGCAGTTTCACGGACACCTGAGTTACGGGCTGCTCAGCGAATTGCCGCAGGAGACCACGAGCGTCGTCGGGGCCGAGGCAGTGGCTCAGCATTATCCGCCCGGAATCGCCGGTCCAATTACGGTGCTGATCCGGACGGAGACGGGGTCGTTCCTCGACGAGGATGACGGCAAATTGACCGAACAGGCCAAGTCCATCATCGAAACGCTGACCGAACAACTCCGTGATCAGCAAGGCAAACTCCAACTGGCCGACATCCGGACTCTGTTGCACCCGTTTGGAGGCGGACTGTCGAACATCACGCACGACGATGCCGCTCGGGAGAGAGGCGAATCGAAAATCCAATTGACGAGCGGCTCTCCGCTGATTCGTGGACTCGGAGACAAGTGGAAGAATCAACGCATGATTCAGCACTACGTCAGTTCCAACGGCGACTTGCAAGGCCGAGTTCTGCGAGTCGATCTGGTGTTGCAAGAGGATCCGTTCGCTCGGAACAGCATCGCGCAGTTCGAGTCGATTCGTCGTTCGATTGAGACTTCGATTCCGGCCGGATTGAAGGTCTTCACGCTCGGTCCGACCGCCAGCATCCGTGATCTCAAAGCGGTGACCGATCGCGACCAAATCCGCATCGACATTCTGGTGCTCGGCGGCGTGTTCTTGATTCTGATCGCGTTGCTGCGGCGATTTACGATTTCTCTGTACCTGATCGTCAGCGTCTTTTTCAGCTATCTGGTGACGCTCGGCATGACCTTCGCTGTGTTCTGGGCGATGGACCCTTCCGGCTTCGCGGGCTTGGACTGGAAGGTGCCGATGTTCCTGTTCACGATCCTGATCGCAGTCGGCGAGGACTACAACATCTTCCTGATGACTCGCATCGACGAAGAACAACGTCAGCACGGCCCGGTCGCGGGAGTCATCGCTGCTCTTCAAAAAACAGGCAGCATCATTTCGAGTTGTGGCATCATCATGGCCGGAACCTTCTGCTCGCTGTTGGCCGGATCGCTGGTGGGACTGCATCAGTTGGGTTTCGCGCTCGCCTTCGGCGTGCTGTTGGATACGTTCGTCGTGCGGCCGATCCTCGTTCCGGCATTCCTCGTGCTGCTGTACGACGGACGTCTGAAAAGCCTGAAACATTTGCTGGCGCACACTCAGCAACCGTTGTTACCTTCGGCCGAGGTGGCTCAATCCGTGGATGTGGGAGGCGAATGATGAGCGTTTCGCGAGCGTTGGTTTGGATGGTCGTGTTGATCGTTGGCGTCGTGATGCTCGATCAACGGAGCATGGCTCAAGATGCCATTCCGGGTTGGCACACGAATTTGGAAGATGCTCGCAAACTGGCGGAGTCGAGTGGCAAGCCGCTGTTCATCACGTTTCGCTGCGTGCGTTGACCGGAGTGCTGGCTGTGGGATGGGCAGGTTGCTCAGGAAGATCCCGAAATCCGTCAAGCTCGTGCGGACTATATCTGCGTCCGCGTGACCTCGATGAACCGGGTGGACATTGCGCGCTTCGAGTTCGACTACGACACGACTTGGGCGGCCTTCTTCACGGACTCGAAGCTGCGGATCTACAGCCGCTACGGAGGCCGCGACGAGCATGAACCGGAATCGCGGCTCAGCAAACCGTCCTTGCTGCAAACCATGCGTGAGTCGTTGGAGGCTCACAAATCCGCGAAGTCGACGACAACCGGTGGCGCAGGTGCCGTGCCGCCTGCCACACCGATTTGGCATCCAGAGCCGAAGTCGTCCACAACGCCGCTCGACATTCCGCTGCTGAAGAAAGGCCACAACGGCTGCGTTCACTGTCACCAAATTCGTGAATACAGCCTGTTGCAGTCGTATCGCGACAACCGTTTCCAGCGCGAGTTGTTGTTCACGTTTCCGCTGCCTGAGTCGTTGGGGATCGAGATTGATCGCGCGCACGGCCATCGCATTGCGAAAGTTCGCGACGGTTCACCGGCCGCCGACGCCAAGCTGAGTGCCGGAGACACGGTGATTCGTTGCGCAGACGTGCCGATCCGTTCGGAACTCGATCTGCGCTGGGCGTTGCATCGTCTGCCGATGACTAGCGACCGAGTGACACTGCTCGTGGAACGGCAACTCGCCAACTCCGACGCTTCGACCACACGCACGACCGAAGTTCAATTGTCGCTGCCAGCCGGTTGGCGACAAAGCGAATTGAGCTGGCGTAAGTCGTCGCGCAGCGTGCCGTCCGATTGGGGCTTTCGCGCCGCGGCGCTCGCCAAGTTTGAACGTCGCGAAGCGGGTCTGCCGGAGTCGGGCTTGGCCATTCGCGTCCTTTCGGTCAAGCCGCGCGGACTCGCGAAAGCACTCGACCTTCAGAAAGGTGACGTCATCACCGCACTGGTGGACGACACCCGCGAGCGCACGCTCGATCGACTCCGCTCCGATATGCTGCGTCGCTTTGCCCCCGGCGACGAAGTCCGGCTGACGGTTCGCCGTGGCGAGGAAACGCGGGAACTCCGTGGGAAATTCCCCGCGTGGTTTACCGAAGAGACGACCGTGCCGTGATTCCCGGACGACTCATTCCGGCGGGATGCAGGCGATCAGCGGGCCGTTGGCAAAGCTCCTAGTTTTGGCTTGCGGCTTGAGTCCCCAAAACCGAAAGCGTTACATTGCCACACATCGGACTGTTCTGATTCAACCTGTTGCTCCAATTTCCGGAGGTCTGCGGATGAAAGCGATTCGAGGGTGTGCGTTGCTGACGTGTCTGGTCGCTGCGGCGATTGCGTTGGGTGCTGATGAGTCGGCAAC
The DNA here is from genome assembly GCA_003669125.1 of Planctomycetota bacterium. Classification (GTDB taxonomy): domain Bacteria; phylum Planctomycetota; class Planctomycetia; order Planctomycetales; family Planctomycetaceae; genus SXKJ01. The sequence continues at coordinate 5,245 of QWQF01000110.1, read as the reverse complement.
GGTGACGATTCGTGGTACCCACTTGTGTTGCGGCGGATGCGTTGACGGCGCGAAGAGCGCGCTGGACGGCATCGAGGGAGTCTCGGACGTGAAGGCGGACGTCAACAGCAAGTCGATCATCTTCGCAGCCAAGAACGAGAAGGCCGCGGCGAAAGGGATTGAGAGTCTCGCCGAGCATGGTTTCTTCGGCAAAGCGGCGTTCGGGAAAAAGGATCTGGCCTTCCCGGAGGCCGGTGCCAAGAAGGGCGAGAAGCGTGACACGTTCACTTTCACCGGAGTGCATCTCTGCTGCGGAGCGTGTCGCAAAGCGGTTCACGAGGCATTCACGAAGCTCGACGGCATGACCTCGATGGAGATCGACGCGTCTGCTCAAACCGTGAAGCTCACCGGCGGCGGCATGGTCGTCGTGGACGCGGTTGAGATGCTGCAAAAAGCCGGCTTCTACGGCAAGCTCTCAAAGGCCGAAAAGAAGTGACCGACGACATGGCGACGAATAACGCCACCGACCTTGCGTCGGTGGCGTTGCTATTTCGCGCTTCTGTGTTTGTTACTCGCTCTTGTTCTCGTCCGAATCCGCGTCCTCTTTCGGAGCCGCTTGAGCGACTCGCGGTACCGTTGCTTCCGCCGGTTTCTCCGCGACTTGAGTTTCCAAGTCCTGTTCGAGTTCCGCGAGGATGCCGTCGCCAACTTCCAACAGATCTTGGGGTGGAACTTGCGACAACGACTGGCCAAGTGAATCTTCGTCGCCGGCATCGGTCGTGCGACGAATGGACGGCCCCGACTTGGCGGGTTTGAACTTCGGTTTTTGATTGGTCGAGTCCGCAGGTTCACTCGATCGTTCCGTGACCCTTCCGGGTGACGTCGATGTTGGCCGATTTGCTTTCACCGCTGGTTCGGGTACGGCGCGGCCTGAGGTCGTGTTGTTACGCGATCCGCTGGTCGAGCGTGTCTCGGTGCGATCGGGGATGTTCAACTTCATCCCGAGTTTCAGGTCGTTCGCGCTTTTGAGTTGGTCGCGGTTGGCCTGAAAGACTTCTTGATACCGAGCCTGGCTGCCCAGATATTTTCCAGCAATCGAAGACAACGTCTCGCCATCGGTGACCGTGTGCGTGCGACCCTTGGCGGACGTCGCAGTCGTGGCGTTGATGCCGCCTTGGCGAGCCATCGAGCCATCGTTGCTGGCGATGTCCCATTCGCTGTTGTGCAACGGGATCGGCACGGCGGGGGCATCTTGTGGAGGAGGTTCGAGCCCCGAAGGGTCAGACGTCTTCGAATTCCGACCGTTGCCGAAAAGCGGATCGCGAGACCCATTCACACGATTGCGCAGAGCCGTTCCCTGGCCAGGCGACGAACCGTCTCGCAGGAAGTCCGGCAGGTCATTCGGATCGAAGCCTTTTCCGGAAAGCCCCGCCGCGCGACGCGGATCATTCTCGCGAGTGCGCGAGTCAGTCTCCTTGTAAGGCTCATGGCCACGGTGAGCGATTTCTTGATCGAGCCGCTGCGGGTCTTTCAGTTCTGGTCCGCTGGTCCGCGGCGCATCGTCTCGAAAGAAGAACGCTCCGACGATGCTGCACAGCAGAATCGCCAACGCCAATCCGACTTTCTTGTCCCGGTGCATGACTTGAGTCTCCTTCAACGTTGCAACCACACGAAGTGCGATCTCATGGACAATCTGCGCTATGCGCGGGCGTTGACGGTTGGAAACATGTCGGCAACACACGAATTCCAGGCATGACCGGTCGGATACTCCGGTCTTGAGCAATTTGAGCGAGCCCGACGAGTTTTTCCTGAAGTTGATCGCCATCCAGTTTGACGTCGCCACAATCGTCGATTTCGGAGCAATCGGCAGATCCCGATCAGCCCAGCACGATGCGTTCGGTGCGGGGGCTTCGTTTCGGATGCCCAATTCATCTGATACCTTGCCCCGCCTGTTTCGGCCCCAGTGGCCTTTCGAGAACGTCAGCGAGGTTGTTGCATCGTGTCGATCATCGTGCAGAAATTCGGCGGAACCAGCGTGGCGACCGCCGAGAAGATTTTGGCGGCGGCTCAGCGAGCGGTGGATGCCAAACGCAAAGGGCATCAGGTGGTGATGGTCATCTCCGCTCGCGGGCAGAAGACCGACGAGCTGGTTGAATTGGCCAATGAGATTTCCGACAACCCGCCCGCGCGCGAGATGGACATGCTGCTGGCCACCGGCGAGCAGGAAGCAGTCGCGCTCGTGGCGATGGCGGTTCAAGAACTCGGCGAACCGGCGGTCAGTCTGACCGGTGCTCAGATCGGCGTGCTGACCGACAACACCTTCACGAAGGCCCGGATCAAAAAGATTTCCACCGAGCGGATGCGGAAGGCGCTCGACGCGGGCAAGATTGTCGTGGCCGCCGGCTTTCAGGGGATCGACGAAGACTTCAATATCACGACGCTCGGCCGCGGCGGCAGCGACACTACCGCAACTGCGTTGGCGGCCGTGCTGCAAGCGGAAGAATGCGAGATCTACACCGACGTCGAAGGGATCTTCACGACTGACCCGCGCATCGTGAAGAACGCGCGCAAGCTGAATCGCATCTCGTACGACGAGATGCTCGAACTCACCAGTTTGGGCGGCGGCAAGATGCACTCGCGGTCGATTGAGTTCGCCAAAAAGTACCGCGTGCGACTGCGCGTGCGGCCTGGTTTCAACGATACGCTCGGCACGCTGATCTGTCCCGAAGCGGACGACGGACCGATTGCGACGGGTTTGGCGTTGGTCAAAGACGAAGTCCGCGTCAGCTTGTGTGACATCCCGGATCGGCCCGGTGTGATGAGTCTGATCTTCGCGAAAATGGCTCAGCGAAAAATCCCGATCGACATGGTGGTGCAGGACGTCGCCAGCGAAGGACTCGCGCAGGTGTCGTTCACGGTTCCGCAAAATGATCTTGCCGAGACGCTGACTGCCGCGCACGAGGCGGTCTCGGAACTCGGTGCCGGCATGGTTCAGCACGGAACGAACTTGGCCAAAGTGTCGAGCGTCGGGACCGGCATGAGGCATCACACCGGCGTTGCCGCCACGATGTTTCAAGCCCTCGCTGCCAAAGGGATCAGCATCGGCATGATTACGACCGGCGACATCAAAATCTCCTGCCTCGTCGACCGCAGCCGAAGTCAGGAGGCGCTCGCCGCCGTGCATGACGGCTTCAAATTGCACGAAGATTCGGCCGTGGCACCGGCTGTTGGCTGTGAAACGAAGTCTGAATCGACGCTGTCGCATCACTCACGCGATGAACTCGAACGAGACGTCGTCAGCCGTCTGTCGCACATGGAGGACATCGTCGTCAGTGAAGTGCTGCTCGACACGGACCAGTCGCGTGTGACCGTTCGCAACCTGCCCGATGAACCGGGTGTCGCCGCGAAGATCTTCACCGCCGTCGCTGAAGGTGGCGTGATGGTGGACATGATCGTCCAGAACATCAGCCAGCGAGGCCGCGCCAACTTGTCGTTCACGGTTCTGCACAAAGATCTCGACCTGTGCCTGTTGCTGGTTCGTGAGGTGCTCGAAACATGGTGTGACGCCGCTCTGACCTACGAACGCGACATCGCCAAACTGTCGGTGATGGGTATCGGCCTGCGGAGCCACACCGGCGTCGGCGAGAAAATGTTCCGCGCCTTGGCGAGCACCAACGTCAACATTCAAATGGTCAGCACCAGCGAAATCCGCATCAGCGCGGTCGTCTCTCCAGCCGACGGCCAGCGAGCGCTAGATGCACTGCTCAAAACGTTTGACCTGTAGATGCGACTCACGAGCCTCACCGCCTATCACGTTCGCATTCCGTTGAAGCACAAGGTGCGTCATGCATCGCACTCACGGGATGAGACAGATTCGTTGATCGTGCGCTGTGAACTCGACAACGGAGCGGTCGGTTGGGGCGAGGGACTGCCGCGGCCGTATGTCACCGGCGAGACCATCGACAGTGTTTGGAGCCTGCTGGCCGACAGCGACCTCGTGCAGCAATTGAGCGAGCCGTTCGAGAATCTCGCGCAGGCGATGGCCCTTGCTGACCGGATCAAGTTCAATGTCGCCGACGGTGAGCGCTCGTTCGTTGAGCGTGGCTGCTTCGGTAATTCCGCACGCTGCGCGGTTGAGCTGAGTCTGCTGGATGCGGCCGCCCGTTCCGAAGGGGTGCCGTTGTCGCGAGTCCCGGAACTTCTGCCGGAAGCGTTCGCGGTTCGCGAATCACGATCACAAGTCCAGTACAGCGCCGCGATCACGGCGATGTCGCCTTGGGCCACGACGGTTCGAGCCTGGAAGATTCGGCTCTACGGCTTCCACCAGTGCAAAGTGAAAGTCGGTGTTGAGGGTGTCGATGACGCCGAGTTGCTGCGCCGCATTCGCAAGATTCTGCCGGCTGGACGAGTCGATCTGCGGATCGACACCAATGAAGCCTGGACGTGCGAAAACCTGGAATCGAAGCTGGCTCCGTTGCTTCCGTTCGACATCACTTCGCTCGAACAGCCCGTGCCGCATTCGCAGGTTGCGGGGTTGGCCAAACTGCGGGGCCGCATCGGCATCCCACTGATGCTCGATGAGTCGTTGTGCAGCCTGACCGACGCGCACCGAGCCATCGAATCGGGGACGTGCGACCTGTTCAACATCCGCCTCTCGAAATGTGGCGGCTTTCTCTCGTCGCTGCGACTCGCTGCACTCGCGCGTCAAGCGGGGCTTGGCTACCAACTCGGCTGCCAGGTGGGTGAGACCGGAATTCTGTCAGCGGCCGGCCGTCACTTCGCGTGCTCAATCACGGACATCCGCTCTCTCGAAGGGAGCTACGACCGCCACCTCGTTCGCGAGCCGCTGACGAGGCAAGACCTCACGTTTCGTCGGCGAGGTTTGGCCGCATCGCTTCCTGGCCCAGGGCTCGGCGTGGAAATTGACCAAGCCGCGTTGCAGCGTGTGACGGTTCGCCAATGGGAGCAGCGACTGTAATTGGTGGACTTGGGCGGTGGCCCGTCAGTTCTGAGCGCGGATGCGCAGGACCGGATCATCCCCCACGAGCCAGACCACTTGATCGGTCTGGCTCGTGGAGAGTTGCAACGCTCGGCGAAACACCCAGCGAATCGGCAAATTGAGGTATTGTCAAATGTTGTGGATGAGGTCGTGAGTCAGGCGGCGACTTTGGGGAGGATGATGCCGTCTTGGAACTTGGTGTCTTTGGCGACTTCGATGAGATGCTTTGCGGCGTCGAGAGTTCGCCAGTGGTGTGAGGCGGACTCG
>QWQF01000161.1 GCA_003669125.1 Planctomycetota bacterium | reverse complement strand
GCAGTTGGCCATTGGCTCGATTGAAGCAAATCAGCGTGCGCCGGCCCTCTTTTTCGATGGCCTGCGTGACGAAGACTCGGTCACCCCAAACGGCCGGCGTCGAGTTGCCCCGTTCCGGAAGCTTCACCTTCCACGCGACATTTTCGGTTTTGTTCCAAGTGGTCGGCAGGCCCTTCTCGGAGCAGATCCCATCGCCACGCGGACCGCGCCACGCCGGCCAGTTCTCGGCACTTGCCGAGACGTTCAGAGCGAGAACGATGACGAGCCAAAACCAGCGGTGAGCGTGCGATGTCATGGCGAGGTCTCCGTAGGTCAGGCTTTCCAGTCTGACAGGGCGTGAGTCAATCCAACGGCAACGGGAAACATATCGCCTTCGGGCCTCCTCGTTGAGTCATCCGGCAACTTTGGGAGAACGGCCATCGGCATTCGGCTCACGGCATCCGGCCGAAAGCCGTGGGGCGATCGCCGCCAGACGTCGACTCAAATTCGCTCGATTCTTCAACCGGTCAGTTGTCGCTGCGAATTGAATCGTCATATTGAGCCCATCAATTCGCCTCTCAACAGGAGCTTGCAATGTTGCGTTGCTGGTGTGTCTTGGGATTCTTGATCGGATTTGCTCTGCCAGCGACGGCTCAAGAGCCGTTGCAGCGGATCGCGTTCGGATCATGCGCGAAGCAAGACAAACCGCAGCCGATTTGGGACGCGTTGGTCGAATCGAAGCCGCAGCTCTTTCTGTTCATTGGCGACAATATCTACGGCGACACCGAGGACATGGCCGTTCTCAAACAGAAGTGGGATTTGCTGGGAGCGCAGCCGGGATACCAGAAGCTGAAGCAGACCTGCCCGGTGCTCGCGACGTGGGACGATCACGACTACGGAGCCAACGACGCTGGGGCCGAGTACTCGAAGAAACACGAATCACAGCAGTTGTTCCAAGACTTCTTCGACGTTCCGAAAGACAGCCCGCGTCGCAAGCAAGAGGGGGTTTATCACGCCGAAGTCTTCGGCCCGCCCGGCAAGCGAGTGCAGATCATTCTGTTGGACGCTCGATATTTTCGCGGCCCCTTGAAGACCGGTTTCAAACCGGGCGAACCGGGTGACGGATTCCGAGGCAAGTACGCGCCGAACACCGATCCGTCGGTGACGGTGCTCGGAGATGCGCAGTGGAAGTGGCTAGAGCAGCAACTCAAGACACCCGCCGAAGTGCGAGTGATCTGCTCCAGCTATCAACTGCTGCCCGACGAACACGGTTCGGAGGCGTGGGGCAACTTTCCGCTCGAACGAAAGCGGCTGTTGAATTTGATCCGCGACACGAAAGCCAAAGGGGTCGTCGTCATCAGCGGCGACCGGCATCTCGCCGAGATCATGCGGCTCGCTCCCGCCGCCGCCGGCATCGGCTATCCGATTTACGAGGTCACTTCGAGCAGCCTCAACGCACCCAGCGGCAACTTCACGAAAGCGGGAATCCGCTTCGCCAACGAGGTCAATTCGTACCGCGTCGGACTGACCTACTTCGACACGAATTTTGGAGCGATCGACATCGACTGGTCGCAACTGTCACCGCTGCTCCGCCTGCAAGTTCGTGACGAAACGGGCGGAGTTGTGTTGCAACAACGAGTGAAGCTCAGCGAGTTGCAGTGACGATCGGCGTCACGGTTCAATGCGCACCGGGACAACGGCTTCGGAGATCACGATCACGTCTTCTCGCAATTGCCCGACGGCGCGGAATCTCAGCGACAAATCGGGTGGACAACTGGCCGAGTCCGCGATGTGAACCGAAACCTCCGCGCGCGTTTGGCCCGGTTCGATTCGCACACGCTCGGCGGTGAATCCGGTGCGAGCGGCTGGTTCGATCAATTCGAGTTCCATGGCACCGTTGAAGTTCGGTGTGCGATCCAATTCCAGTTGGCAGCGAACGGTTGTGCCCGGCCGCGCCGCGACGTGGTCGTTCAGCGACTTGAGTTTCACGACTGTCGGCATCGTGCGGATCATGTTCCGTTTGTCGCAGATCGACAGCATCGACTGCCGCTGGCCCCACTTGTCGGTGAACGTGGCCCAGGCTTGAGAGTACGGCCGACAGTGATGTTGCACGCTGGCGTGCATCGTCTCGGGCAAATAGACGCGGTTCTTGAATTCGGTGACGCCGGGTGGGATGAGCGTCTCGACCACTTCGATGCCGTCCAGATCCTGCACCTGCCGCTCGCAAAGTTGCAGGTGGATCTCGCCGTCGAATCCGCCGAGCCGTTCGATCTGCATCGCGTACGGATAGACCGTGCCGCGATGCCCGTACTGATACGCCTCGTTGCAGGTCAGCTTGAAGATCGGCTTGTGCTGCACGGTGAGCTGTACGGCGTTCGCGATGGCCGCGGGAACGTCTCCGAGGCTGTACACGTTGGCGATGCGTTCGGCCGGTTGATTGGCAATCATCGCCTTGCCGCTGATGCGCAGCGTCGTGTCGGCTGGTCGCGTGTCGTCGATCGCCTTGAGCACCAGTTTGAGACTGGTTTGATTCTCGGCGATGCGAGGCGGTTCAAAGCTAACTCCGTCGGGAAGTCCGGCGATCGCTAGTTCGATCGGGCCGGTGAATCCGCCGAAGCGTTTGACCGTGAGATCGAGTTCGGAGCGGCTCCCTTGGGTCACGTTGACGTAATCCGCCGCGATGCTGAACTTGAAATCCGGTTGAGCCTGATGAACCGACAGGCGATAGGCAAACTCCGGGCCGCCGCGAGTTCCATACTGCAAGTCGCGCAGACGCAGCCGATACTCACCGTCCGCGGGCGCTCGCCATTCGAGGGAGCACTCGCGGTCAACGGACTCGACACTGGAGGCTTTCGCCAATGGACGGCCGGTGGCGTCTTCGATTGTGACCATCGGCATCGCCACCGACACGGGGCGACATTCGATGGCGATCAGCTCGTCCTTCTTGGCCGCGAAACGAAATAAGTCTTCGTCGGACGCGGTGAGGAACTGGCCTGGAATGGACGCAGGCAGCGTGAGGAGTGCGTTGTGGGGCAGGTTTTCAACGGGAGTATCAACTCTGGGAAGGTTTGACAGCGTCATTCGATAGACGAATTCCGGGCCGCCTCGAAAACTCACGTTGGCGATTTGCAGCACATAGTCTCCCGCGGCCGGCACGCGAAACGTCAGCACGTTGTCGTCGGTGACTCGGTGCGTTTCGGCAGGCAATCGACGACCGTCTGCCGAGTACAACTCGAAGACCGGTTCAAGCAGCGAGCCGATCCGTGCGGCGAACATGTCGGCGATCACCGTCTGTCCGGCGCTGGCGGAAAACACGAAGCAGTCGATGTCCCGTTCGCCGGCGATTTGTCCATTGATCGTCACCGGCAGAGTGACCCGCTCCGCGCGGTCGGGCGTCGAGTTGGATTCGGATTCGATGTGCTCCGGCAAGTCACCGATCAGAAACGGCCGGACTCGCGTGCCGCCCCAGCCGCAGGTGGCTCGCCAGGCCGCCACGCCGAGCGGGGCATCGGCGGCGATCGCGAACTCCGACGCCCATTCGGTCGGGTAGCTCATGTTCGCCCCGGCTCCGTCCGCATCGCGCGGCGGTCGGCGAGTTGATGGTTCGTAACGCGCCCTCACTCGATCACCGAGCAACTCCGCCGCACGGACACCGTCACCCCAGAATCGCAAGTTCGCATTGGGTGGCATCGCCTCGGTCCCGATGCGAACGGGGACGACGGTTCCGCGCCGCCCACCGGCTGGGAAGATGTGCGTGCTGGACGGTTCCTTCGACGGCACTGCCTGTGCGGAGACTTGCTGTGTCGGCAGAAACGCCGTCGCCAACAATGCCACGACGGAGAAAACGCGATTGATTGGCATGGTCTCTCCTGTTGCTACGCGGATGAGCGCAGAGGGTACATCAAATCAATTCCGTCACAGGCTTTCCTCCCAGCGCCAGTGGCACTGGTCGGCCGAGCGGCGTGTGCAGCACCGTGTCGGGGTCGATGCCGAGCACCGAAAGAATTGTCGCGGCCATATCCGGCGGCGTGACGGGGCGGTCGGTCACGGACGCTCCGATCTTGTCAGTCGCTCCGATCGCTCCGCCGACCTTGATGCCTCCGCCAGCCATCACAATCGAGAACGCATTCGGCCAGTGATCGCGGCCGGCCATCACGTTGATGCGCGGTGTGCGACCGAATTCGGTGGCGATCACGACCAGTGTCGAATCCAGCAAGCCGCGTGCTTCGAGATCGCGGAGCAGCGCGGGGATCGCACGATCAACGCTGGGCACCAGCAGGTCACGCAGGCTTTTCGTATTCTCGCGGTGCGTGTCCCAGTGACCGTTTTCGATCGACACGAACCGGCAACCGGCTTCGACCAGCCGCCGCGACAGCAGGCAGCACTGGCCGAGACTTGTCATGCCGTAATCGTCTCGCAGCGATTCTTTTTCGCGGCGGATGTCGAACGCCTCTTTCGCCTTTTCCGAGGTCATCAGGCTGTACGCCTTCTGATAAAACGTGTCGAGCGATTGCACATCTTTTCCGAGGTCTTCGACTTTCCGTTCAAAGCGATTGATCGCTCGCAGAGCTTCTTGGCGGCGCAGGCTGCGTTCGTTGGTGATACCGGTCGGCAGGACGATGTCCTGCACGGTGAACTCCGGTGAGGCCGGGTCCGCGTCAATCACGAACGGCGCGTAGCTCGCGCCGAGAAACGCCGGGCCGCCGCTTCTCAGAAAACACGGAGCCGAGATGTACGGCGGCAACGCTCCGCCGCCGGAGGTCATGCGGGCGACCATCGAGCCGATCGACGGATGCACGTTGTTGTTCTTCGTCGAATTGAAATCTCCCGGCCCCGGCGTCATGCCGGTCATCATGATGTGATAGCCGCGACCATGATCCGAATCACCGTGCGTCATGCCTCGCAGGATCGCCAGCTTGTCAGCGACCTGCGCCGTTCGAGGCAGCAAGTCAGTGAGCCGCACTCCCGGCACGACGGTCGGGATCGACTGGAAGTCGCCGCGAATCTCGGCTGGCGCGTCGGGCTTAAAATCCCACATGTCGTGCTGCGGCATTCCTCCGAGCGTGAAGATGAAAATGCAGTTCACGTCACGCTTCGGCTTGGGATTCGAGTCCGCTGCCTGGGCTCGCAACAGACTCGCGAGGCTCAGTCCGCCGACAGTGCCGACTCGCACGAACTCGCGTCGGTTCAGGCCGTCACAAAAGTTTGAGAGCATCGGAACGCCTCCACTTTTCTCGATTCATCGCACAAACAGGAAATCGTAAGAGTTCAACAGAGTCCAGAGATAATCTTCGGTCGCGTCGCGGCGGGCCGTGTTTGCGAACAGTCCTTCGCCGACATTCCGTTCCTTTTCTGTCGGCAGTCGGCCGAGCGTCACGAGAGTCAGTTCCTCAATCAGCGCGGCGTCAGCGATTGGCGGCGAAGCTCGCAGCAATCGTGCGACGCGGCCGGTCGCATGAGCGATCTTGGCGGAGACTTCGGGAGCGTTCATCAGGTGCAGAGCCTGCGCCATCGTCGGCTCGCCGGAGCGTCCGCATTCGCAAGGGCTGGTCCGTTCGGAGCGGCCGAACGTGTCGAGAAAATACGACGGCAACCGATTGTCCCACAGCTCGATCGCGCGTGTGCCGCGCGGTCGGCCAGGGAACAATTCGGGCGAGCCGGTGACTTCGCTGATCGCGTCGAGCAAGACTTCGGCCGGGATACGGCGGACGTAGTGGTGCGAAAAGTTCTGCTCGTCGTCGCGGTTCGTGTCGTTCGGATCGGCCGTCAGTTGGTAGGCCCGCGAGTTGAGAATCAGCCGCATCACCGCCTTGAGGTCGTAACGGTTTTCGACAACTTGCTGCGCGAGCCAATCCAACAGCGGTTCGTTCGTCGCCGGGTTTGTCGAGCGGAGATCGTCTTCGGGTTCGACGAGACCTCGGCCGAGAAAATGTTTCCACAAACGATTCGCGACCAGCCGCGCGAACCACGGATTGCTCGGAGCGGTCAGCCAATCGGCGAGGTGCACGCGCGGATCGTGGCCGATGCTGACAGCATCGGCCACGCCCAGTGCTCGAGTCGGCACCAGCACGTCGGTCAGCGGCATCCGGGTCTCGCGATACCCGGCGTGATACACGAGTTCAACCTTTGTCTCGGCGGTCGCTCGCACCGGCTTGCGTTCGAGGCCGTTGAAGAATCCGGCCATGCCGTAGAAGTCCGACTGCGACCATTTTTCGAAGGGGTGGTGATGGCACTGAGCACATTGCACACGCACGCCGAGAAACGCCTGGCTGACCGCTTCAGCGAGTTGTTCGGGAGTCCGCACCGCTCGATAGAAATTGACAGGGCCGTGCTCGTCGGAGCGGCCTGAGGCGACGATTAACTCGCGGACCCACTCGTTGTACGGCCGGTTGCGAGCGAACTGCTCGCGCAGCCAGCGATGAAACTCGAACGCCCCACGGTCTCCCAGCTTGTCGCGGTTGAGCAGTAAGACGTCGGCCCATTGCAACGTCCAATAATCGGCGTACTCGTCGCGTGCGAGCACCACGTCGATTGCACGACGGCGTTTGTCAGCGCGAGTGTCTGCGAGGAATACTCGCACCTCGTCCGGCTTCGGCAGTGTGCCGATCGTGTCGAGAGAGAGCCGCCGCAAGAACGTCGCGTCATCGACGAGACCGGACGGTTCGATCTGCATCTTCTGAAGTTTCGCCCAAACGAGCCGATCGACGTCGTTGTTGGCTGGCCACTCGGTCGTCTTCGTGAGCGTCGTCGTTGGCCGAGGCACGAGCACTCGTACGGCCGCGACCTGTCCCATGTATTGAACCGTGATCGCGGCTTCGCCCGGCACTCGGCCGGTTCGCACGAGACCGTGCGTATCGACCTCGGCGGCGATGCCGGAATTGCTCGTGTACGCCGCCGCCGCAGTCACGTCTCGGAGGCTGCCGTCAGAGAACTCGGCCGTCGCGAGAATCTGCTGCGACGATTGCAGGCCCAACACACGCTCGATGGGACTCGCCCGCAACGCGACGATGCGAGGTGCATCGTCACGGCCGAGCGGCATCCCTTGCCTGACCCACTGCAACATCAATTGATGGTCCGGCGAATCGACCGTCATCCGCCGTCCGCCGCCATGCGGCACCTGGGCGGTTGGTTTCAGCAGAATCAAACTTCGTTCAGGGTTCGACGGCTGGATGCGGCGGCCACGGCCCTCCTTCAGAATCGCTGAGTGATCGGCCTCTGGATCGAAGCCGAACACCGAGAGTTTGAATCCGTTCTGCCCCGACGCCTTGCCGTGACACCCGCCGCTGTTGCAGCCGAGCTTCGACAGGATCGGCACAATGTCGTTGACGAAATGCACCGGCGAGATTTCAGCGACACCTTGGACTCGCACCGGCACACGAGCGTCCCGGCCACCGAATCGCACCGACAAAGCCGTCGCCCCGTCATGCACTCCTTGCACCTTCGCGCTGGCGACGTTCGCGATGGCGGTGTCATCGACGAAGAACTCGGCCTCGCGAGTCACGTCGATCAGCCGGCCGTCCCGATCCTGGGCCGTCACGAGCACCTGCTGCCGACTCGCGCCATGCAGCACGATCTGCGCAGGCTCAACAATCAATAATTCCACGGACGAATCGGAGGCTTCCGCGGAGCGAACCAGCAGGAGGCCAACCGCGACGACCGCCAACCAGAATTCTCGGCAGTTCTGATGGCTCGGAGAATCACGTCGCATCGTGGAGGTTCCGGTCGTGGGTCCAAGAGTGAAATCAACAACGAATGTAACCCGAAGCGTCAGCGAGGGCGAATGCTCCATCGACTCGGGTTTTCAGATCATTGTCGCTTGAAGCGACTGCCCTCGCTGACGCTTCGGGTTATTTTTGGGAGGCGGCGTCGCTGGATTGCTCGGCGACGAACAACTGTGTCCATTGGCCGCTGCTGACGTTGAAGTCGATGCGGCGGCTGTCGGAACTGAAGATCGGATGCGGATGCGAGTGTCGCCACGAAGCCGCTCCGCGCGAGTTGTCGAAGCGATGAATCAGGACGTGATCGGTGCCGCCGGCGTTGGTCACGACGACGCGAAGAACAACACCCAACGGCCATCCGGGCTTTGACGGGCGGGTTGGTCACGTCAAATCTCTCTGGCGGCACGGGCACTCTCGGCCACTGTTTGGGGTGTCTCTGCGGCTGGTTGGGTGTTCGCTGTGGTGGCATCCGTGCTGCGAGTCAGGCCGAGGTCATTCTTCGGCGACGGTTCAAAGTCCTCTCCCGCGAGCCTGTACAGCGACCACGACCCGTCCGGCAACTCGCGCAGCGTCGTGTCGCAGACAAGTTGATTCGGCGTCTGGCCGTCATCCGTGATCGTCATGCGGTCGAGCTTCGCGTCGAGTTGATCTTGCTTGTTCCAATCGCGAGTCGTCGCGACGGTGCCGGCCGTCAGCCATTCGAGGTTGAAGCGAGCCAACGTGAGCAGGGCGTAACTGGTCGGCTTCTTCTGCTCGTCATCGCCGGCGTCACGACCACGTTCATAGAGGCACAAGATCGTGCCGTCCGGCAACACCGCGAGGTCGCTGTAGGCGCTCATGCCCGGTTCGAGCACTTTGCCGATCGACCACGTCTGTCCGTCGTCTTCGCTGAGCTTGATCGAAAGGTTTTTGCGGTCTCGCGACTTGCCGTCCGCTTCTTTGCCGTCCGCTCGCGCGAGGTTGTGCGGGTTCGCGAACACGATCCGATTCTTGTCACTGGCCGGCTGCTCGCTCAGTCGGATGATGCTCGCCATGCAGATCGGTTCGAGCAGTGCGTTGTCGAATCGCGGCTTCGACCAGCCGGTCGCGCCGTCAGGACTGATCGTCACCAGCCGCCGATGAGTCTTCGATTCGCTCCGCACGTTGAGCATCACTCGGCCATCGGCAAGTTGCACGACGACCGTTTCGTTCGGATTGAACCACTCGTTGGTGTTCGGCACGGCGATCTCGCCGCGCTGCCACGTCCGGCCATTGTCGTCACTGAAGATTGTGGATGTTACGGACGGCCGATGAGCGTGTCCGCCAGTCCCCGTCGAAAGCCAGACCGGCACGACCAGCCGCCCGCTCTTCAATTGAATGCCGTGCCCCGGCCCGGTTGCGAGCACCTTCCAGTTGTACTCCGGCCGAAACTTGTCGAACGTGGCCGTGATCTCGACCGGCTTGGTCCAAGTCACACCGTCATCGTCGCTGCGCATCGAGAAGCAGCGGCAGTACTCCAGACAAAACAGAAACTGCACCGAGCCATCTCGATTGGCGAATGCCACCGGATTGTTGTAGGTCACGTCCTCCGGGTTCGCGAGCTTCTGAGCCAGCGCGACCGGGTTCTTCGTCTTCGGCCCTGGCACGTCCGCGATCTTCACACGCGGCGACCACGTCTTTCCGCCATCCGTGCTGCGGCGGAGCAGAATGTCGATCGTGTCCCAATCGCTCTTGCCCGTGCGTCGAGCCTCGCAGTAGGCCAGCACCGTCCCCTTCGCCGTCACGACGAGGCCAGGGATGCGATACAGCGCATAGTCGCCTTTGCCGGCCTCAAACAAATTGAGCTTTGCGAGCTGTGGTTCAGCGGCCATTGAAGGCCCCGTACAAGACATCGCAAGCACCATGAACGCCAAGAACGGTCGGGTTCGGCAAAGCATCTTCAAGTCCTCGTCGAGCATTGGCTGGGCACAGGAATTGTTTGAAGCTAGCTCGTCGAAAGCGGTCTCACAACGCGGACAGTGGTCGACGAATTCCTCCGAATCCGCGATGGGTATTCGCGGGAGTCGATCTGATTGACAGCGGATGTTGTGCAGGTGGTTCGACGGTGGCCTGAGAATGTGCAATGCCACACGAGCCATGTTTGTCACAGGCCGAGGCTCCGGTGTGGATTCCTGTCGCCGCCTCGACTTTGGACATCGCTGCTGCACGAGGTGGCAGCAATTGTCCCCGTCCGAGGTGGTCAAAGGACACAACTCACCAGGAATCCGGAATTTTCGTGGCGACACGAAACTCGGTACGGCGTTTGCCGAGAGGTGTCTCGAACATTGAACAGACCGTTGGCGAAGCTGAATTGTCCGCGAGGAGCGCCCCTACGTGGATCGACGAGCTTCGGCAGGGATGAGTCCATTTTTCGAGGCTGCTGATCCGCGATGAGTGGGTCGGCTGGGGGCGTAGCTGGGGTTTCTCCGCGTCGGAGGGATTCTGGACGAGCGCCTACGCTCCCCAGTCGACCTTCTCATCGCGGATTCTTTTCGCGCCGACTATCTTTTATCTTTGCCGGCATGACCACTTCTTCGGCTGATTCCTCTGCGTCGCAGATTGCTCCCGATCACTCACCGCGCGTTTGCAGTTTTGAAAGCCGCAAGCAGGACGAGATGCGGTCGCTGATCGAACGCCGTGGCGGAGTCGCCACGATCGCCGCCTCGCTGCGTGAAGTGCCGCTCGAAAACAACACGGCGGTGTTTGAGTTTCTTGATCGCCTGCTCGCGGGCGAGTTCGATGTCGTGATCTTCATGACCGGCGTCGGCGCGAAGACGCTGCTGGAAGTCGTCGAGACCAAGTTGCCGCGTGCGACGTTCTTCGAAGCCTTGCAACGCTGCTGCGTGATCGTTCGCGGGCCGAAGCCGACGGCGGTCTTGCGCGAGTGGGGCGTGCGCATCGACCATCGTGCTCCGGAACCGAACACTTGGCGCGAATTACTGAATGTGATCGACGGCGGGCTGAGTTTTCCGGCGGACAGCCGTCAGGGGGCGGGAGTCTTCGCGATTCAGGAGTACGGTCTGCCCAGCGTGGTGCTGTACTCGGCATTGACCGATCGCGGTGCGAGTATCTTTCCTGTTCCCGTCTATCGCTGGGAGTTGCCGACCGATACGGCCCCGCTCGAAGCCGCGATTCGCGCCGCCGTCGCCGGCGAGTTTGACGTGTTGCTCTTTACCAGTGCCCAGCAAATCCGCAACGTGCTGGAAATCGCCGAGCGACTTGGACTGCGCGAGCCGTTCTTGGCCGCAACTCAACGCTGTCGCATCGGCTCGATCGGCCCGACTTGCTCGGAGGCATTGCGCGAGGCGGGACTGCACGTCGATCTCGAACCCTCGCACCCGCACATGGGGCACCTCGTGCGGGAGACGCTGGGGGGAATGAAGAACGAAGAATGACTCGTCGGCTCATTCTCAGTTCCTCGTTCCCTTCCCCCTCTTCCGACGTTGAATGGGCCGCGAGCGTTGCCTCGCAGAATCGCCCACGTCGCGGTAACGCAATCTTCTTCGTGGACGAAGTGCAGTGGGACGTCGCGACCGTCGCCGAGCGGTCGATTGTCGCGGGGTCGTGTCCCGGCAGGCTCAACGAAATTCAGCGACGGCCATCCCGAATTTCAGGCGGCATCGACGGCAACCAAAAATTGACGCTCGACGTGATCCCATGAATGAAGACGACCGGAGGTCCGTGTGCGGACTCATTCGCGGAGATGGCGGTCAGCGTTTGACCGGGCAGAGAAATCGTGTGGCTGTAAATTTTGGAGAACGTGCGTTTTGTGGTTGCGGCGATCATACTGCCGGCCTCTGTATTTTGGGCCTCACTCGATCAAGGAGTTCGTGAGATGACACACCGCTTGAATTTGCTGCTGTGGAGTTGGATTCTGTTCGTCCCGGCCATCAGCTTTGCCGAGGAGCCTTCCGTGAAACTGAAGGCCGGTGACAGAATTGTCTTCCTGGGCGATTCGATCACTCAGGGTGGAGCCGGTCCGAACGGTTATGTCACGATGATTCGGCAAGCTCTCGAAAAGAAGCACGCGGATCTGAAAATCGAGGTCATCGGAGCGGGCATCAGCGGCAACAAAGTTCCGGACCTGCAACGCCGAGTCGATAAAGACGTCATCGCCAAGAAGCCGACGATCGTCTTCATTTACATCGGCATCAACGACGTCTGGCACGGCGAAAAAGATCCGGCGAAGGGCACGATGCCGGAGGCTTTTGTGGCCGGCCTGAAAGAAGTGATCGGCAAGTGCCGCGACGCTGGAGCGACCGTCGTCCTTTGCACTCCGAGTGTCATCGGAGAGAAGCTCGAAGGTGCGAATTCTCTCGACGCAAAACTCGATCAGTATTCCGACCTCAGCCGCAAGCTCGCGAAAGAACTCAAGCTGCCGCTGTGCGATCTGCGCATGGCGTTCCTTGGACACATCAAGGCCCACAACAAAGACAACGCCGAGAAGGGCATCTTGACGTCCGATCGCGTGCATCTGAATCAGGCCGGCAATCAGTTCGTCGCTGACACGATGCTCAAGACGCTGGATTCGAAGTAATCGTTTTCTCACCAGCACGACGCGCAAGCGAGTGGTTTGATCGGAACGAACCACTCGCTTGTGCGTCGTGCTAGCTCGCCAAGAACAAAACATGGATCACGCTGCCAACGCCACTGCCTTCACTCGCGATGATGCTCGCACGCACTGGCACGACCAAGCGTTGTGGTTCGTGCGTGCGAAGCGTGATCGCATGGCGAACTCGCTGCCGGAATGGGAGACGCTGCGCGAGACCGCCGGAGCGATCAAAGCTCACACGATCTCGCGGCTGGCCGATCTACTGGAGCAATTCGAGGCGAACGCGACGAAGCTCGGAGCGACCGTGCATTGGGCTTCGACGCCGGCCGAGCACAACGAGATCGTGCTCGGCATCTTGCAGAAGCACAACGTCAAGCGGCTCGTGAAGAGCAAGTCGATGCTCACCGAAGAATGTCATCTCAATCCGTTCCTTGAACGGCACGGCCTTGAAGTCGTGGACACCGACCTCGGCGAGTGGATCGTGCAACTGCGCGGCGAGGCTCCCAGCCACATCGTGCTGCCGGCGATTCACATCAAACGGGAAGAGG
>QWQF01000204.1 GCA_003669125.1 Planctomycetota bacterium | reverse complement strand
TAAGTCCCAGAGCAAGCCACCCGCCAAGTGACGTTGCCGTCATCAACCGCTGAGACGGATGACGTCCCTTTGTCAGGAGTGATTCGACCGTTGCTGGAGCAATTCGACGACTTCCGCAGCAGTTGGCGTCCGGCCGCAACCGAGCCGACCCAGCCAGCCGCGAGTCTTCCAGCGGTTGAAGATCTCGCGCCCGTCATGCTCGATGCGGAAGCAACCCCAAAAGCTGGAGCGGCATTCGACGGCCAGCCCCAAGTCGCGGCGCACCGCTGCGGCGATTTGCTCTGCAGGTTTTTCGAAACCGCATGTTCGGCAAAAATGAATGACGACTTCCGAGGCCAAGGTCCGAAGTTCCTTTCACGAGCGGTCTGCTGTTCGCCTGCGATGATCGAGCTTACAAATAAGTCGTTCATCGACTCACGACAACTCTGACGGGGTACTCTCATGGCGGACACTCAGATTCATTCGACGGTGGACTTCGACAAACCGGGCAAGCAGCACGGGCATTTGTGCATTCCGTACTCGTACAACCTCGGCGGTTGGGCGAATCTGATGGTGCCGATCACCGTGATTCAGAACGGCGATCGGTACTCCGACAATGACGGCGACGGAGTTCGCGATACTGACCACGATGGACCGACGGTCTTGGCGATGGCCGGCAATCACGGCGACGAGTATCCCGGCCAAGTCGCGATCCTCAAGCTCTGCCGCGAACTGCAAGAGTCTGACGTGCGCGGCCGCGTCATTTTGATTCCGTGCCTGACGATGCCGGGATCAAAGGCGATGACTCGATTGAATCCGCTGGACGGCAAGAATTTCAACCGCTGCTTTCCCGGCAATCCGAGCGGTACGCCCTCCGAAATGCTGGCTCACTATCTCACGACGGTGCTGTTTCCGATGGCGAACATCGTGATCGACATTCACACCGGCGGGCGGAGTATGGACTTCGTGCCGTGCGCTCACATGCACTTGGTCCCCGATCTTGAGCAGCGTCGACAGATGCTGGCCGGAACGGAAGCGTGGGGTTCGGAGCTTTGTTTTCTGTACGCCGACATCGCCGGCACGGGCTTGTTGCCCGTCGAGGCGGAGCGGCAAGGCAAGATCGTCATCACGACCGAGATGGGCGGCGGCGAGCCAGTCACGACGGCGGTTCACAAGCTCACTCAAAGTGGGCTCCGCGAAGTGCTGGTTCATTTCGGAGCCGTTGTCGGCGAGAAGAAAACTCGGCAGCAGCGAGGCATCCCGCCGGCTCGCTGGGTGCAGGCGCTGCATCGCGATGATTACCGCTTCGCGCCGGAGTCGGGTCTGTACGAGAACGTCGTCGCGCTGGGCCAAAATGTCACCGCGAACGAAGTCGTTGGCCTGATTCACTTCATCGAACGCCCGGAACGTGAACCGGTCTCCGTGATCGCGCCGACGGCGGGAGTGCTCATCGGCTGCCGAGGCCCGTCGATGGTCGCACAGGGCGATTGCGTCGCGTGCATCGCGCACGATGTCCCGAAAGACATGCTGGGACCGTCCTACGCCACATGGCAAAAGTAGCACTTGAGGTAATCGTTCTCCGGACAGAACGGCGAGATCGGGTGATCCGGCGCGGCTCCGCGCGCTTCCAAGATGCGAATGTCGCGGCCCGATTGAATCGCCACGTCGGAGAGCATTTGCTCGAAGTCTTCTCGCGTCACGAGTCCCGAACAACTGCACGTCACCAGCAATCCGCCCGGCTTGAGGACCGACACCGCCAATTGGTTGAGGCTGTGATACGCTCGCAACGCCTGCTTCAGCGCGGCACGCGTGCGAGTCAGCTTCGGCGGATCGAGCACGACCGTGTCGAATCGCTCGCCGGCATCGCGCAGCTTTTCGAGAGCTTTGAATCCGTCGGAGCGTTCGGCTCGCCAGCGCTCAGCGACGCCGTTTCGTTCGGCGTTGCGTTGAGCAATCTGCAACGCCCCCTCTGAGGAGTCGATCGCCAAGACTTCTTTCGCGCCGCCGGCCAAAGCCGCAATGCCGAAGCCTCCCGCGTAGCAGAAGACGTCGAGCACTCGATGTCCGGCGACGTATCGCTGCAACGCGCGGTGGTTGTCGCGCTGATCCAAATAGCCACCGGTCTTTTGGCCTTCGGTCAGGTCCGCTTCCCACTGCAATTCGTGCTCGCGGAAAATCAGCGGCCTCGGCGGCGGCTCGCCCCAGAGCAGGCCGTCAGAAATCTCCAAGCCCTCGGCGGCGTGTATCCCCTTTTCGGTTCGCAGGATGATTCCAGCAGGTTGAGTCAGCTCGCGAAGCAATTCGATGAGCATGTCCCGACGACTTGCCAGAGCCAAGCTGGTGAACTGCACGCTGAGCCAGCGGTCGTACCGATCGACGGTCAGCCCCGACATTCCGTCGGCCTCGCTGTTGATCAATCGATACGCGGTGACATCCCCGGCGTCACCGAACAAGCCGAGTCGCAGTTGCAAAGCCGACTGCAATCGAGCCTTCCAAAACTCGCGATCCAGCGGAGCGGCTTCGTCCCAGGAAAAGAGCCGCACGCGAATTTGACTGTGCGGATTGAACACACCGTGAGCGATGAACTCTCCCTCGTGAGATCGCAGTTCGACTTCGTCGCCCGGTTGCGGATCGCCGCGCACGTCGCGGATCGCACCGGCGAACACCCACGGATGATGTTTGAAGAACGGCAGCGCGTGACGCGGCTTGAGCGTGACGGCCACAGTCATCGCTTGTGAACCCCGCCCGGACCCAACGCGGATTCGACTTCGGCCAGATAGGCCAGCAGCCGATCGCGCTCGTTGGTCAGGTGCCGCACTCGCAGCAGCGACCGCACGCGAGTCGTCAGTTCCAGCCGATTGACCGGCTTCGTGAGGAAGTCATCGCAGCCGGCGGCGACCGCCTTTTCGATGTCACCCATCTCGTTCAGAGCGGTGACCATCAAGATCGGGATGTCGTGCATCTCCTTGTCCGCCTTCATTCGCTGGCAGACTTCGTAGCCGCTGAGCTTCGGCATCATGATGTCCAGCAGCACGATATCTGGCTGGAAGGTTTTGACCTTTTCCAGCGTGCTGGGACCATCGAACGACATCTCGATTTCGTAGGCACCGTCAGCCAAATACGCTTCGAGCAATTCGCGATTCTGCTCGTTGTCGTCGGCGATCAAGATCTTCGACGGCGCGGTCGGCGTTGATGGGGAATTCGACATTCGGAAACTCTCAGGACGAACTTTGCTCGCGATTCCAGCACGACGCGCCAGCGAGTGGTGACTCTCGAACAATCACTCGCTCGCGCGTCGTGCTGACCGTCGCAGAAGTGCCAAGCGACGGGCGTGAAGGACCACGGACGGGCGGCAGTATAGTCAGCCCTCGCCAGCGAGAACATCCAACTCCGGCAGGAGTTCCAGAGCGGCTCGCGTGGCCGGAGAGTCCGACGAATGCTCTCCCTGTGACAAACGGAAGGCCAACAAATGACCGCGCAGGACATCGAGGTCCGCCGGTTCATCGATGTCGTACCACGGAGGAAGCACTTCGACGAGCGCGTGTTCCTGCAACAATCGTTGCAGCACCTGCTGCAGAACGCGGGACGTGCTCCAGTCGATCCGATTAAAGATCGGCCACGTTCTCCGACGTTGATTCAGGCCGATCAAATACAGCCCCCCATCAGTCGCCGGGCCGAGCACGACATCCGTCCGTTCCAGCAACTCAAACGCTGCGGCGGGAGACTCGTCCGGCAACGTCGGACTGTCGGAGCCGATCAGCACGACCGGCTCCGGCCCGAACGTCTCGAAGAATGTCTGCATTCGAGTACCCAGGTCCGCGTCCGGCTGCGGCCACAGGTCGTAGTCGCCCCCGGCGAGTTGACGAAAGAACTCGCGCGTCATGTCGTCTGCGGGCGAGTAGGCCAAGACTCGCCGGTCGCCGGTTTGCCGGAATCGCTCGATCAAGTCGGTCAGAAAGGCGCGGTACAACTCGGCGGCGTTCGCGTCCCCGATTACCGCCGCCAGTCGAGTTTTTACACGCCCCGGTTCGGGAGCTTTCACGAACATCCCAAGCGTCGTCATGCCAGCGGAGTCCCTTCGATCAAACGTCGCAGCAGCAACTCGGAGACGCAGCCTTTGAAACGGATCTTGCCGTCGCACTCCACGACCGGAACCTCGGTGTCGAATCGCTTCCGCAAATCAGGATCGGCGTCGATGTCGATTTCCTGAATCGGTGGCAGGCAGGCCGAGTAGCTTTGCAACAACTCGATCGCCTCATCGCAGAGGTGACAGCCGTCGCGCGAGTAGACGATCAACGAACGAAACCTGCGTCCCGGACGAGTCGGCTTCCACGACGCCCCGTGCCGCTCATCCGTCGTCGTCGGACCATTCAAGAGCACGAAGAATCCGAACGCTGCGATGCCAAACGCGACCAACAAACAAAGCGCCCGTTGGTGGTGCCAGAACACCGGCATCGCGAACGGCAAGCCGGAGGAATTGTCCCACCCCGCCAACGCCAGCGCCGCGAAACCGGCCACGAACATCAACGTGCCGAGTTGCGTTTGTCGGTGGTTGAAGCGCGGCGTCGGCAAGTTTACGGCTCCATTTTTCACACGCCGAGCGCGAGCTACGGCTTCGCGCGAAGCATGCGTTCTCGCACGAGAGTTTCCAAGCGATCCAGCACGGCTTCCGATGTGAGGCCGGACGTGTCCACTCGGATCGCGTCCTCGGCGGCTCGGAGCGGATCGACGACGCGGGTCTTGTCTCGTGCGTCCCGTTCACGGATCTGCCGCAGGATGTCGTCGAGCGACTCGGCCTCCTCATGACGTTCGAGCAATTCACGATGCCGGCGAGCGGCCCGTTCCTCGGCGTTCGCAGTGACGTAAAACTTGCACTCGGCGTTCGGGAAGACGGCGGTTCCTTGATCGCGGCCTTCGGTGACGACGTTGCGACCGCTCGCGAACTCACGCTGCCGAGCGGCCAGCTCCCGGCGCACGGCAGGATTTGAAGCCACGATCGAACTGCCGCAAGAGACATCCGGGTGACGAACCTCGGCGGTCACATCGCGGTCATCGACGAAGACATGCTGCTGCTCCAATCGCAGCGGAATTGCGTGGGTACACGCAGCGACAGCGGTCTCGTCGTGCAGATCGATCGACCGTTGCATGCACTGCCATGCCACCGCGCGGTACATCGCTCCGGTATCGAGAAAATCAAACTGCAACCGCTGCGCGAGTCCGCGAGCCGCAGTGCTCTTTCCCGATCCAGCGGGTCCGTCGATGGTCACGATCATCAGAAATCCAGAGGTCAGAGGTCAGAGGTCAGAGTTGGTGACTCTTGCGGAACTGGGGGAGGCGGATCGAACCGCAATTCGAGATCGGCGATTTCGAAGGGGGACAACTCCAGTCGCACGACGTCACCGTCGATTCTTGGCTGGCCGGTCGTGCGGCCGGTGAAGTCTCGCAACCGCACCGACAACGGCGTGCGGAAGCATCGCAGTGCGACACTCTGCCGCCGCCCTTCGGTTTCTTGCAAGCGCACCGCGAAGCCACTGCCGGCCGGCGGTTCCGTTGTCTCCGCCGTTTCCCACGACGCGGCGTCGGTGCGCGGTTCGTCCATCAAATCGGTCAGTCGCGTCAGTTGCACGTTCGGAGCATCGACGTGCAAGAACCAGCCGGTCGTGCCGCAGCGCGGCGGTCCAACTTCAGTCGGAATCACGACGGCCGGCGTCATTGAGTCGATCGCCGCTTGCAGCGGATACGGCTGCTCGAACGCGATCGAGAAACGGAATCGCCGCTTCGTTTCCCCTTCGACGATCAGCAGCGAGTCACACATCCGGCGGCCGATCTTGCGATGAAACGGCAAGCCGTGAGTGACGATCGTTGTCCGCGTGTCGTCGTCCGCGATCTCGATGTAGTGCGGACTCTCGAATCGATCCTGCCCAACCGGCTGAGTGGTTCCCAGGACGGATCGAGTCAGTGCGGCGGTGCTGTCGAGCCAGGCCCAGCGGACGCCGAAGTAGTTCGTCCA
This sequence comes from Planctomycetota bacterium, assembly GCA_003669125.1. Lineage (GTDB taxonomy): Bacteria > Planctomycetota > Planctomycetia > Planctomycetales > Planctomycetaceae > SXKJ01. The sequence continues at coordinate 6,880 of QWQF01000204.1, read as the reverse complement.
CGGCTCGCCATCCGGCATCTTGACCGCGTCAAATTCGATGTCGATGTCCAACACGCGACGGCCGCGCCACAGGCGGAACGTCTGCCGGAACGTCGCCAGCACCGCGTCGGTTTTCTGATCGAAGATTTCGCCGGTCGTCTGTACCTCGCCCAACCACGGGCCACGACTGATGACTTCGACGCCGTGACAGCGCGACGCGGAATAAAACGACTTCTCCGCGAATTCGCGGTCGTCCTCGGTGACGGTGATACTTCGCTCGCGCGGGAACCGAAACGCCAACTGTTCGCTGAGCCGATTCGGTTTGCGGCCGTACTCTTTGATCCGCTGAATGCCGCCAGTCTCCGGGCTGATGTGGACCTCGAAAAATTCGTTGCGCAGGACGTTGTTCTCGAAGAGCGGCGTTTTGAGGTTCTCTTCGGTCGTTCGTTTCGCGGCACGGCCACCGCTCGATGTCGGCAACCAAACGAATCCGCAGCCCGGAATTTCGATGAGCGCTTGCCGAGCCGTCTCGCTCTCGAACACCCCTTTGACCACACCGCCGTGTGCCGGCAGTGCAAGGTTGTCCGGCCACGCGACCGGCACGCGCCGCGTGAACGACAACGGATTGAAGACCAGCACCCCGGGCGTTTTTTCGGTCGTGCCGTGCAGAATGGTTTGAGCGAGTTCACGTTGACCAGCCTCGGCCAGTTCGTAAATCGCGGTCTCGTGGGACGAGCTTCCTTCCGTCCGCACGTCAGGGCCGGCCTCTTCCACGAGTCGTTCCACATTCAAGCTGTCGATCTCGTGCAATCGTCGTCCGCGCAGAGTCGCCGCGATACTGCGGAACCACAAAGCGGAATCGAACCGCTGCCGTCGATCGAAATGATCGACGTAGCGACTGATTGGATTCGCCTCGCGTGCGGCGACGCTGCGCGTCAGGAACGGTGCGAGGTACTCGCCCGCTTCGTAGCGAGAATGCCGCATCGGCGTGTCGGTGCGTTCGAAGAATTCTCGAAACGTCGCGAAGCGGCCGATGACCGGAGAGTACTTCACGCCTCGCAGTAGGTCCGCGAAGAATGGACTCCGCACGTCGGGCCAGCGAGCGATGATCAAGCCGGCCGCTTGATCTTGATTCATCGACTCGGCGAGCCTCTGCGGCAAACGCAGGTAGCTGGTCGCACTATCGGCCGCGACCGGCAGCCGCGAGATCGCGTCGATCGTCGTGTTGTCGCAGCCCTCCCAGCGGAGCTTGCTGTTCTCGGAATCCGGATAGATGCCGTCATCGAGCAAGAAGTGACACGCTGCCGAGTAGCCGCTCTTCGTGAGAATCTGCGGCAGCAGCGGATGCAGTCCGAAGCGGCGGCGCGCCCAGGTTGTCGGCTCTTTGCGGAACAGACGTTGGTAGGTCGCTCGGCCGCGGCGGATGTCGTGCAGGATCGATTCGAGCGGCAGCAGCGGCGACGGGACTTCGGACCACTCGCCGCCGAGGACTTCGACCGTCTCGCGTTGCACGGCCTCGCGCAGCAACTTGGCGATCTCCGGTTTGTCGCGTGCGATTTCGTCGGCATCGCGAGCCGTCATCAGAAAGCTGAGCGGCTTGCTGTCGGTCAGCAGTGGAATCAGTTTGTCATCGACCATGTTCGGCACGAGCAGGCACATGTCGAGCAAGTACGAATCGGTCGGGTAGAACCGCTCGCGAGCCTCGTGCAGCGCCTCGAAGCAGTTCGCGAGCCGCTGCTTGACATCTTCCGTTCGGCCGGCGACCAAGGCTTCGGCGGCTTCGACCGCTTCTCGCCGCAAGCGCATCTCGTCGATCTCGCCGAAGTAGTGCATCTGCCGAGACAACAACTCGACCAGCAAGTGCGTCGTCCCCAGCGCGAGGAAGTCAGCGACAAGTTCCGGATCAAGCTGCTCCGGCGAGCTGATGACGGATGTCGGCCCGGTGCCGTTTGGAATCTCTCCGACCAGCGGAGTCGTGCCACCGTCGGCCGACTGCGAGGGGGGAATCCAGCCGCGAGCCGCCGTCAGAATCTCGGTCAGGAGTTCATCTCGCTTATGAATTCCGGAAATCACGAACGAACCGGCATCTCGTTGGCGACCGATCCAATCGGACTCCAGCCGGTCGTCGCAAGCGGTCGGAACGACGATCAACCGACCAGCGATCGGTTCGGGAGGACTGTCCGCTCGGTGCCAACCGGGGAGCGACCGAGTCTGAGCCAGCACCCACGGATGCCACGCGACCGCGAAGGCGTTCAAGATTCCCTCGGCCGGCTTTTCCCCTAAATCCGTGGGAAAATCCTCCAAACTGTGGCAGGGAATCAGGATGACAACGTCGTTGAGCATGGGTGGTTTGGGACTCTCGTGGGGCACGTTTTGAACATGCCAATCCAGTTGGGCAGTTTGAAAACCTGCCGCATGTTGGGCGGGATGTTAAACGGTCGGCAGGAAAATGAGAGTGTCGCGGGCACGGCTCCAAACGATGTCGGTTTTTCAAAATCTTGGGAACCGATTTTAGGGGGGCCGTGTCTGACGGCTGTACGCGGAACACCAGTCGGCACAACGTTCTTGGTTGACGGCTCGAAAAAGCCTCTGGTAGTCTCTCGCCGATTGACCAATCGCGTGCCAAACTCAAGTTCCTCTGGCAATGGATCGCACGGAACTCGAATTCACTTCACGACTTCGTGGCAGGACGCTCGCGCCACACATCGATCACAACCGCTCAGCAATTCAGGGTGACTTCTCATGGCGGAAAATCAGTCCGTTTGGGGCATCGATATCGGTCAGGCCGGCCTCAAGGCGATTCGGCTGCGATACGCTGAGGCGGCCGGCCAGGTCATCGCCGTCGCGTTTGACTACATCCCCCATGCCAAGATCCTCAGTCAGCCGGATGCTGTGCCGGATGAATTGATCCAGACGGCGCTCAGCACGTTCCTGTCCCGCAACGAAACCAAAGGGGACTTGATCGCCATCAGCGTTCCCGGCCAGTCGGCTCTGACCCGATTCATTCAGCTTCCGCCCGTCGAAGCGAGCAGGGTCGATGAGATCGTTCGCTACGAAGCCAAACAACAGATTCCGTTCGCCTTGGAAGACGTGATTTGGGACTACCAAACGCTCGGCGGTGGAATGGTCGAAAGCGGCTTCATGCTGGGTGCGGAAGTCGGCCTCTTCGCGATGAAGAAGGAAGGCATTTACTCGGCGATCAAGCCTTACGTCGCGAACAAGATGGAAATCGAACTGGTGCAGATCGCGCCGCTGGCGATGCACAACTTCCTGTGCTTTGACCAGTTCGGCCTGCGTCCCGGCCAGGAGCTTTCCGACGACGGTGAGTACAAGATCGTGCTCGACATGGGCACGGACAACACGACGCTGCTGGTTACCAACGGCAACAAGATTTGGATTCGCAACGTGCCGATCGGCGGCAATCATTTCACTCGCGCGCTGACGAAGGAAATGAAACTGACCTTCGCCAAGGCCGAGCATCTCAAATGCAACGCGACGAAAGCTCCCGATCCGCGTGCGGTCTTCCAAGCTCTGCGACCGGTGTTCAACGACTATGTCTCGGAGATTCAACGCTCGATCGGCTATTTTTCGAGCGTCAATCGCGAGGCGAAAATCACGAAGATTGTCGGAGCCGGCAACGGCTTCAAACTCGCCGGGTTGCAGAAGTTCTTGCAGCAGAATCTGCAATACGAAGTCGAACGAGTCGACAACTTCCAGGCTCTGGTCGGCGACTCGGTACTCAACGCTCCGCTGTTCCAAGAGAACGTGCTCAGCTTCGTGGTTCCGTACGGGTTGGCTCTGCAAGCTCTGAAGCTGACACGCATTCACACGACGTTGCTGCCGGCCGAGATTGCGACCGCACGTAAGATTCGCCGCAAGAAGCCGTGGGCCGTGGCGACCGCCGCGAGCTTGCTCTTCGGCTTGGCGATGTCGACTGCTGGTTACAGCAACGTCGCCAGTTCAGTCAGTTCGACCAAATTTGGCGACGTCGAATCGAAAGTCGAAGCGCTGAAAAAGAAGAAGACGGACTACGAAGGCAAGTTTTCGGCGGCGGAGGGCGAATTCAAAAAGGCCCAAGAGAATGGTCAAAAACTGGTCACGGCGATCGACACGCGAGAGATGTGGTTAGAGGTTTATCGGGCCATCAACGAATGCCTGCCGCGCGACACCGGGAACGAACAGGACATTGACGACGTCACGCTCAAGAACCGCGTCAACATCAAGAGCGTCATCGCGAAAAAGCATGCCGATGTCTCGAAGTGGCATTCGGAACTCAAGGACAAGTCGCCAAACATCTTCATCTCGATGTTGGAGAAGGACAAAGAAACCGCGCCCAGCGGACCCGGTTACGTCTTCACTTTGACCGGTGAGCACTATCGGCATGACCCCAACGACGACACGAAGCAGTTGCAAAACTTCGTGAAGCATTACGTCCTGAGCAACTTCCAAAAGTTTGAAGTCCAGCAACCGGGGACAACACAACCGATTCCCGTTCGAAAGCTGGGGATCACCCACGCCGTCTTCAAATCGGAAAGCCCAAAACAGTTCAACTATTTTCCGAAGGGCAAGAAGTCCAAAGGAGCGGCCAGTACGAAGTCAGCCACTGGCGGCTTTGGACAAATTGGTGGTGCTCGTCCCAACACCGGAATCGGCGCGACTCCGACCGCAACGTCGGGGACCGTCGATGGCCAGAGCAAAGACGGCGAAGAACGGAAGGTGATCAACCGAAATGAATTTACGATTCAGTTCGTGTGGAAACCAACGTCGGCCATCGAACGCCCTGCGGTCGATCCGCTGAAGCCGGTTGCAGCCGAGGGCGCGGTCCCGGCAAATGCCTCAAACAATTCGTTGGCTCCGACTCAAGGAACTCCAACCGCATCACCGAACCCGGGGGCAGCACCGGTGACCGCAACACCGGTCCCCGGAAATGTGCCTCCCGTCCCTGGAAAATAGTTATCGCGAAACTGGTCAACGAAACTCGCATACGAATTACTCAGTCCGATTGAGGTTGTCATGGATAAGCTCAAGCCGATCCTCGCCCAAAAGTTTTGGATTCTATTTTCAATGGTCTTGATCATGCCGATGGCCGGCTACTTCATGACCAAAGGCAAACTTGCGGCCGAGATCGATGACCGGCTCAAAAAGCTGAATGATTCGTTTGGTGGCATTCCAGCCGGTACCGGAGTTCCGAATGACTCCTGGACCACTCGAGTGAATGACATCAACAAACAGCAGGAACTCCACAACCGTCGCGCCAATCAAGAACTGTGGGCGAAGCAAAAGGAGGTGATGTCATGGCCCAAGGACGTCGCTCCAATCATGGCGAAGGCCGAGTATTTCAAAGAGCTGACTCAGGAACAAAAGGGTGATCAGGTTCTCTTCAAATATCCGCTGAGTTACCGATCGCAAATCCTCGCACTCTGGGAAATCGTCGATCCGCTCGACGATGGAATGAACCTTCGCGATTCGGACAAACGCCGCAAGGTCGCCTTTCCGATGGCCGATTTGCAGCAGTCCAGCGTCATGCTCGCAGAGAATCCGACGCCGACGTTTAGCCAAATTTGGGCGGCTCAAGAAGACATTTGGCTGCAAACAGAATTGTTGCAAGCCATCCGACGATTGAATGCCAACTCGATTTCACAAGGGGACGCGTTCGTCAAACAGTTGGGCAAGATCCAGTTATTTGGAGGCATCAAGTCCACCGGTGACGCTGGCGCATCGACGGCCTCAGGGATGTCGGGAGGAGCCGGCGGCGACATGTCTGGGGCGATGTTTGGCGGCGCGGGATTCGGTGGAGCCACAAGAAGCGAGTCCACCACTCTGTCAGCCGACATCAATTTGTCGGAAGAGTTTAATGCGGAGATGGAGGTCAGCGGTGGTGGAGGTGGCGGCAACTCTGGCGCGGGTGGATTCGGTGGTGCCGGTGCCGGTGGCGCCATGGCCGAGATGAGCGCGGGCGGCGCGGGTGGCGGAGCAAAGGCGGAAACCAAACGCTACATCGATTTCTTGGAAGATCAGCCGTACAAGCGACGGGGGTTCTCCATCAAGTTGGTCATGGATCATCGCAAGGTGCCAGACCTAATCGCTGAGTTGATGAACTCGCCGTTTTCGGTCGAGATCGTGCGGGTGCAACAAGCGTGGCTGTCAGATTCGGGAAACACCTCCGGAGGCAATCAAATGGGAGGTCCCGGAGCGGGTGGGTTCGCTGGCTTCAAAACAAACGCAGGTGGCGACGCGGGGAACGCCACGGCTCCCACCGCGGGTTTCACCGAAGGCGATGGAGCGGGGGCGGGAGCAGGGTTCAATAACCTGACATCATCAGGAGCTGGCGGACGCTCGGGAACGAGCGGTGCCGGTTCGGCGACCGCGATGACTGATCCTAATTTGGCACAGGTCTCGATCGTCGGAGTTTGGACATTGTATCGGCCACCTCTCCCAGCAGCCGATGGGGGACAAATCGCTCCACCAAACTCGGCGGCACCAGTAGCGACTCCGGAGAGCGTCACTTCGCCCGCTGCAACCGAAGCCGAGACCGCCACGTCCGACTCAAAGCCGAGGACCAACGAGCCGACCGAGGGCACCGGTGACGAACCCAAGAAAGCGGACGCCCCAGGTACACCAAAATCAGATCTCGCCAAACCGGAAAAATCTGAATCCGAGTCGGACAAGTCTGAGGTGGAAAAATCTCCATCGAAAGAGGATGCCGCCGACAAATCTGATTCCGAAGCAAAGTAGATTCCAAGTTGAGAACGAGTTTTTCGATCACGGTCCCGCAGTCTCCGAAGTCCTCCCGACCAGCTAAGTATTGGTCGCGACACAAAGGGAGTCAGTCATGAAAAACCTTTTGGCAAAACTCAAAGGCACGAACTACAAGCAAGCCGCCATCGATCACGGCGAAAAG
>QWQF01000051.1 GCA_003669125.1 Planctomycetota bacterium | reverse complement strand
TACATCGTCAGCTTGCCGCGCGACAGGTCGAGCGTTTGGTCGCACGTCGCATTCAGAAACGCTCGGTCGTGCGAGACAATCAGACAGGCCTCCTTGAAGCTCCGCAGGAAGTGTTCGAGCAAAATCTGCGTGCGCAAGTCGAGGAAGTTCGTTGGCTCGTCGAGCAGCAGCAAGTTCGGTTCGTGCAACAGCAGGGCCGCCAGTTTGACGCGTGTCTGCCAACCGCCCGACAGCCGAGAGACCGGGCCTTCGAGGTAGTCCCCCTTCAGCTCGAACTGGCCGGCGACTTCGCCGCACTTCCATTCGGGCTGCCCGCTGTCGCGGATCAGGAAGTCGTGAGCCGACTCGCCCGGCAGAAACGGATCGTGCTGCCGCAGGTAGCCGATCTTCAGATTCGGATGCCGAATCACCTCGCCGCTGTCGAGTTCTTCTTCCCCCAGCAACACGCGGAGCAGCGTGCTCTTTCCCGCCCCGTTGCGGCCGATAAAACCGACCTTCACGTCATCGGACAGAGTCGCCTCGGCCTCGTCCAACAGCACTTGCTCGCCGTAACTTTTGCACGCCTTCAGAATCTGCATCAACACTGCCATCGGCCACGAACCCTCGCCAGGAATGATCGGAAAGGGCGGGACTGTAGCGGAGCGACGAGCCGTTGTGGATTCGGAGTCGGCACTCCCGCAATCTGCCGGCGAATTCCTCCGCGGTGCGGATTGGAAAAATCGTGGTCGGGCCACAACAATGCCGCCGATTGGAACCGTTCCGCTCACACGCAGCGCTCGCTGGTTCGGCTTTACGAGAAAGATTCGGAAGACTCATGGACAACGCGAAGTTGATTTTGAACGGGAAAGAATACGACCTGCCCGTCGTCGTCGGCAGCGAGGGGGAGGTCGGCATCGACATCACCACTTTGCGAGCCAAGAGCGGAGCGATCACGCTCGATTCCGGCTACGGCAACACCGGTGCGTGCAAAAGCTCGATCTGCTTCATCGACGGCGAAGCGGGTATTTTGAGATATCGCGGCTACGACATCGCTGATCTGGCCGAGCACGCCTCGTTCGTCGAAGTCGCGCACCTGTTGATCTACGGCGATCTGCCGAATCCGCAGCAACTTGGTGTCTTCCGCGAGAAGCTGACGCGTCACAGCATGCTTCACGAGGACATGAAGAAGTTTTACGAGGGCTATCCGCCGACGGCTCACCCAATGGCGGTGCTGTCGTCGATGGTCGCGTCCCTCTCGACTTTTTACCCAAAAGTCGATCGTGATGATCCCGATCAGGACATCATCCGGCTGCTCGCCAAAACCAAGACGATCGCGGCCTACGCTTACAAGAAGTCGGCCGGGCAGCCGACGATCTATCCGCTCAACGAACTGTCGTACTGCGCGAACTTCCTGCGCATGATGTTCGCGATCCCGTGCGAGGAATACAAAGTCAACGACGTCTGGGTGCGAGCGCTCAACAAGTTGCTGATCCTGCACGCCGATCACGAGCAGAATTGCAGCACCTCGACCGTGCGGATCGTCGGCAGCAGCCAGGCGAATTTGTACGCCTCGATCTCCGCCGGCATCTGTGCGCTCTGGGGTCCGCTGCACGGCGGAGCGAATCAAAGCGTGCTGGAGATGCTCGAACAGATTCGCAACGACGGGTCCGACTACAAGAAGTATGTGGACATGGCCAAGAACAAGAACAGTGGCTTCAAGCTGATGGGCTTCGGCCATCGCGTCTACAAGAACTTCGACCCGCGGGCCATCATCCTGAAGAAGACCTGCGACGAAGTGCTCGGACAGCTCGGCATCGACGATCCGCTGCTGGACATCGCCAAGAAGCTCGAAGAGGTCGCGCTGCACGACGAGTTCTTCATCGAGCGCAAGCTGTACCCAAACGTCGATTTCTACAGCGGTATCATTTACCGCGCGATGGGCATCCCCACGAACATGTTCACGGTCATGTTCGCAATCGGCCGTCTGCCCGGCTGGATCGCTCACTGGCGCGAGCAAAACGCCGACGCGGGTAGTCGCATCAATCGGCCCCGGCAAATCTACACTGGACCGACACCGCGACCGTTCGCGCCGCTGGAGAAACGCGGCTAGGCGTGGAGCACGGAGGTCTCGCTGTGGCGACGAAGTTGGGTGGGGCTCTGTTTGTGGTTGATCGCCACATCGTCGCTCGCCACGCAAGAACGCGAGCCTTCTGAGCCGGCGTCCACCTTGGCGAAAGCCGACACGTCGCTGGTCAAAGCGGAGCGATAACTCGAGCGCCGGCGACCGACGATCCAAGACCGAATCAACACCCAGATTTTGCGAGCGATCCAAAAGTCCGGAAACATCAACTTCGCCGACAACACGATCCGAGCCATCACAACGCCGCCGAAAGGAAACTCATGACCGCCGACTCGCTGTTTTCTGTTGCCGACAAAGTCACGCTCGTTTCCGGAGGCAGTCGCGGAATCGGCAAAGCGTTGGCCGCCAGTTTCGCGGAGCGCGGAGCGAAGGTCATCATCACCGGTCGAGAAGCCAGCACGCTGGAAGCGACCGCGGCCGAGATCGGCTCGTCGTCGAATCCGGTCGTGCCCGTCGTCTGTGACGTTGCGAACAAAAACGACATCGAGCGCTGCGTGAAGCAAGTGACCGACCGGTTCGGCCGCATCGACGTGCTGCTGAACGTCGCCGGAGTCAACAAACGCAAGCCGGCCGAGACCTACACGGAAGAGGAATTCGACTTCATCATCGACGTCAATTTACGCGGCGCGTTCTGGATGGCCGTCGAGGTCGGCAAAGTGATGCTCGCGCAGAAGTCTGGCTCGCAGATTCACATCGACTCACTCAACACGTTCTCGCCGTTGAAAAACGTGACGCCGTACGCGATGACCAAGTTCGGCATCTCGGCGATGTCACGCGGCCTCGCGACCGAATGGGGACCGCGCGGCGTGCGAGTCAACGCGCTCGCGCCAGGCTTCGTTCTGACCGATCTGACTCGCAAGCTGTGGTCCGATCCGACGATGCACGCCTGGGGCCAAGCCAACACACCGCTCGGCCGGCTGGGCGAAGTCGAAGACATGGTTGGAGCCGCAATCTTTCTGGCCTCCGAGGCGTCCGCGTTCATGACCGGACAAGTCGTGCGCGTCGATGGCGGCTTCACGGCCGGCACGGCGTGGCCGATTCCAAGCTGACGGGTCGGCGATTCGCGGTTGAGTTGGAATGCTGGCTCGTGCAGAATGGTCGTGACGTCGTTGGACGTCTCCTGCCTTGTGGCCGCCTTTGCGGCTCCCACCGAAACGCTGTTCGAGGTTTTCCTCATGCGTGGTTTGCGCTCCGTGCTTCCTTGGAGTCTCGTGATCGCCGCAATGTTGGTCGTGGGTCCGTCGAGCCGCGGCCAAGAGTTGACGTTCGAAACTCATGTGCGGCCGATCTTGAAGGCTCACTGTTTTGATTGTCACGGGGCGGAAGAAGAACCGAAGGGGAAGCTTGATCTGCGATTGGTGCGGCTGATCGTCAAGGGTGGCGAGTCGGGTGCGGCGATTGAGCCGGGCAAGCCAGAGGCCAGCAAGCTGCTGCAACGGATCAAAGCCGGCGAGATGCCTCCGGGGCAGGTGAAGGTGTCCGCACGAGAGATTGAGGTGCTCGCAAAATGGATCGCGGCCGGCGCAAAGACCGCTCGGCCGGAACCGGCGGAGATCGGCAAAGGGCTGGGGATCACCGACGAGGAACGCTCTTTCTGGGCGTTTCGACCGGTGAAGCGGCCAGTGGTGCCGGAGACTCGAAACTCGAAATCCGAAACTCGAAGCGCGGTCGATGCGTTGGTGCTGGCGAAGCTCCAAGAGCGCAGCCTGTCGTTCAGCCCCGAAGCGGACAAAGCGACGTTGCTCAAGCGAGCGTCCTTCGACCTGCTTGGCTTGCCGCCGTCGCGAGATGAAGTTGACGAGTTCCTCAACGACGTCGAACCGGACGCTTACGAGCGGTTGATCGATCGGTTACTGGCCTCGCCGCACTACGGGGAGCGTTGGGGACGGCATTGGTTGGATGCGGCTGGGTACGCTGACTCGGATGGCTACTCAAACGCGGATGTCGATCGGCCGTGGGCGTTCAAGTATCGCGATTGGGTCATTCGCGCACTCAACGACGACAAACCGATCGACGAGTTCATCGTCGAGCAATTAGCCGGCGACGAATTCCTCAACGGCAAGTTCGCGAACTTGTCGCCGACCGACATCGACCGCCTGACGGCCACCGGTTTCCTCCGCATGGTGTCCGACGGTACTGGCGACGGCTCCGTCGATCAGGACTTGGCGAAGAACGCTGTCGTGGCTGAAACGCTGAAGATGGTCAGTTCGTCGCTGCTGGGCCTGACGGTCGGATGTGCTCAGTGTCACGATCATCGCTACGACCCGATCTCGCAGATCGACTACTACCGGTTGCGAGCGATCTTCGAGCCGTCGCTGAATTGGAAACGCTGGCAAGGTCGTTTGAAGACGCTGTACACCGACGCCGATCGCACGGCATCGGCCGCGATCGAAGCGGAAGTCGCGAAGGTCGCCGCGGAGAAGAACGCCAAGCAAACCGAGTACATGGCGAAGGCTCTCGAAATCGAACTCGCCAAGCATCCTGAAGAACTGCGAGGCAAGCTGCGCGACGCGTACAACTCACCGGCCGACAAACGCTCGCCGGAACAGCAGCAGCTTTTGAAGGAGCGACCCAGCGTCAACATCTCGCCCGGTGTGCTGTACCAGTACCTGCCGAAAGAAGCCGACGAGTTGAAAGGCTTCGACACACGCATGGGTGAGATGCGGTCGAAGAAGCCGATCGAAGAATTCTTGCACTGCCTTGCCGAGGAAGATGGCGAGCCGCCGCCGACGCACCTGTTTCATCGAGGCGATCATCGTCAACCGAAAGAGGTCATCAAGGCCGCGATGTTGGAGATTGCAACTCCGCCCGGTCAGCTCATCGAATTCCCGATCAACGATCCGGCAATCAACTCGACCGGCCGCCGCTTAGCGTTCGCGAAGCATCTCGTCAGCGGACGCGATCCGCTGCTGCCGCGAGCGCTGGCGAATCGGCTCTGGATGCACCACTTCGGACGCGGCTTGGTCGGCACACCGGGTGACTTCGGCCAACTCGGCGAACGGCCGACGCATCCGGAATTGTTGGATTGGCTGGCGGCGGAAGTGGTCGAGAGCCGAGGGTCGAGAGTCGAGAATGAAGGCGACCCCGCGGTTCGCTCTCAGCTCTCCTTCAAACGCTTGCACCGCATGCTCATGACTTCAACCGTCTACCGGCAATCGGCGGCGCGACGCGCGGAACTCGACGCGGTAGATCCGAGCAATCAACTTCTCGGCCGCATGAGCGTGCGGCGATTGGAGGCCGAAGTGATGCGAGACCGAATGCTCGCGGCCGGCGGATCGTTGTCGAACGCGATGTTCGGCAAGCCGATCGCCGTCGCCGAGGATTTCGTCGGGCAAGTCGTCGTCAACGACATGTCGCGCCGCAGCGTCTACGTCCAACAGAAGCGCAGTAAACCGGAAACGCTGATGCGCGCGTTCGACGCTCCGGTCATGGAATGCAACTGCGACAAACGCCCGGCGTCGACCGTCGCGACGCAATCGCTGATGCTGATGAACAGCGAGTTCGCGTTGAAGCAGGCTGGCTCACTGGCTGCGCGCGTTCGTCACGAAGCGGCCGTGATGACCTCGAAGCCTCTGCCGTTCGAGTTTGATCCAAGCGTGCTGCCGTTGCGCCCTGGCGATCTCTGGCAGATCGGCTTCGGCGAATTCGATGACTCAACGAAACGGACAAAGTCGTTCGCCAAATTCTCGCACTGGACCGGCTCGCAATGGCAAGGTGGGCCCGTCGTTCCCGATCCCGCGATTGGTTTCTCGTTCTTGAATGCGGCCGGAGGTCACACCGGCAACGATCAACAGCACGCTCCGATCCGCCGCTGGACCGCGCCGATCGGTGGCACGGTCTCGATCACGGGCAGCGTGCATCATCCCAGCGAAAACGGCGACGGCGTCCGTAGCCGAGTCGTCTCCAGCCGCAGTGGACTCGCCGCCGAATGGATCGCCGAGCACAAGACAATCGATGCGAACATCACGGCGATCGAAGTGCAGCCGGGCGACACGCTCGACTTCATCACCGACTGCCGCGAGTCGGTCACGTCCGATTCGTTCGCGTGGTCGATCACGATCAAGTTGAAAGGCGTCGATGGCAAAGAGATCGCGTGGACCGCCGACAAAAGCTTCCCTGGCCCGACTCCGCCGGCTCTGGCAAATCAAATCGCTGCCGCGTGGCAGATCGCGTATCACCGCCCGATCACGCCCACAGAGTTCTCCGCCGTGTGCGGATTCTTCCGCCAGCAGTTCGCGAGCTTGTCGGCATCCCCGGCAAATGCCGATCCCGAATTGCAGGCTCTGACCGATTTGTGCCAGGCACTGCTCACTTCCAACGAGTTTCTGTATGTCGATTGAGGAATCAACGATGCCCGACAACACGTTTCGTTTCCGACCGACCCGGCGCGAACTGCTCACGAAGAGCACGCTTGGCATCGGCGGCGTCGCGCTGGCTTGGCTGCTGAATCAAGAGAAGCTGCTGGCCGTGCCACCGACGGTGAAGCTCAAGCCGCAGTCGTTTGATTTGACGCCGAAGCAGCCGGTGGGTGAGCCGAAGGCGCGGGCGATGATCTCGCTGTTCATGCACGGCGGGCCGGCTCACATGGATCTGCTCGACCCAAAGCCGGAGCTGACGAAGTTCAACGGGACCGATTACCCCGGCGAGGTCATTTACAGCTTCGTGAATCGAGCCAGCAAGAAACTGCTCGGCTCGCCGTGGACGTTCGCGAAGCATGGCGACTGCGGCACTGAGGTCTCCGAATTGCTGCCGCACACCGCGCAGGTCGTCGATGACTTGTGCGTGATTCGTTCGATGCACTCCGGACACAACGGCCACGAGGTTTCGATTCGCTACTGGCAAGGAGGCATCCCAGCCGTGACCGGCCGGCCGACTCTCGGAGCGTGGCTGACGTACGCGCTCGGCAGTGAAAGCCAGAGCCTGCCGGCGTACATGGTGCTGAGCGATCCCGCTGGGCATCCGGTGGACGGCGTGCTCAACTGGTCGAACGGATTCATGCCGCCGCTGTTTCAAGGGACGGTGCTGCGTGCACAGGAGCCGCGGATTCTCAACCTCGATCCGCCGCCGCATTTGAAGGGGTCGTTGCAGGCTCAGAATCTCGACTTGCTGCGAGTCTTAAACCGGCGGCATCTCGAACTGCATCCGGGCGAGGCAGACCTCGAAGCTCGCATCCAGTCGTATGAGCTGGCAGCACGAATGCAGACAGCGGCGAAGGAGGCTCTCGACTTGTCGCACGAGACCGAAGAGACACAGAAGCTCTACGGTTTGGACAAGGACGAAACTCGTGAGTACGGCACGCGCTGCCTGATCGCTCGGCGGTTGGTCGAGCGTGGTGTGCGATTCGTGCAGTTGTTCCTCGGGGGGCAACCGTGGGACACGCACACCGGGATCCGAACCGCGCTGCCAGCCATCTGCAAAAGGACCGATCAACCGGCAGCAGCGCTGGTCACGGATCTCAAGCGACGCGGGTTGCTCGACAGCACGATCGTGCATTGGGGCGGCGAGATCGGACGTCTGCCAGTAACCGAGGGCGATCCCGCGACCTGCGGCCGAGACCACAACGGCCAAGGCTTTTCGACGTGGCTCGCCGGCGGAGGCATCAAGCCCGGAATGACCTTCGGCGAAACCGACGAGTTTGGACACCGCGCGGTCAAGGACATCGTCACCGCCAACGATTTCCAAGCCACACTGCTGCACCAATTCGGCCTGGATCATTCCAAACTGGCCTACATCCACAACGGGCAAGAACAAACGCTAACCGCCAAACGCGAGTGCCGAGTGGTTCGCGAAATTCTGGCGTGATCCTTCGAGCGATCACGGCTTGCTCGGCTTGGCTTCTTCGGCGGCCGGGACCGGCCGCGGCGGGAGTTCGACTTCGGTTTCGTAGGGCACGGCGGGTTCCGGTGGCGTGCCGTTCGGAGCCGCGTACTCCTGAGCGCGCCAGCCAGGTTGAGCGACGAACTCGGCCGGCTCGGTGTCGAGATGCGTCGCGTCGTGACCGTGAGTGCGTGCCCACGCATGTCGCAGCGAGTCGCGATACGCCTCCGGAGTCCAGTCGCTTTCGCCGAGCCACACATCGTCGTAGGGCAGAAGAGTGCCTTTGTGGTAATGCAGCGAGACGATGGCCTTGTTGTATTCGGTCAAGCTGCGGAAGTAGGCGACTTCGGCTTCGGCCTGACTGCCGAGTGCTCGCAGCAACACGTCGAAAGTTTTCGTACCGGCTTCAACTTCGGCACGGAAGAGTTGCACGCGCTGCTGAGCGGCTCGGAATCGATTGAAGTTGGACTGCGCGGTCGTGTACTGCACCGCGATGCTCTGGAAGTCCTGGGCAACCTCGTGACTGATCTCGATTTCCTGTGCTTGCAGTTGGTCGCGAGCCTTCGCCAATCGCAACTCGATGTTGCGGACCTGAGCGAGTTGTGCTCGAAATCCCAGCGGCATTTGGAATGCGAGCCCCACATTCCAGCCGGTGAAGTTACCACTGGCGATCGAGCCATACGCGGTACGAAATGATCCAGGAACGGATGACGGGCCTTCACCCAAGAGGTCTTTGCCAAGTCCCGCCACCTGGTAATCCGTGATGAGATCGAGTCTGGGATTGGTGAGGCTCTCCGCCGCGGACAACTGCAATTCCAAGCTCTTGATGTTCCATTTTTGACGCCGCAATTCGACGCGCTGAGTGAGCGCCTCGGTCAGAGAGGTCTCCCAACTTGGGCGAAAGGCCGCTGTGGTCAGCTCATCGCTAGGACGCATCATGCGGCCGTCATTGACGGACAATCCGAGGATTCGCCGCAGGTTGACTTCGGACGAATAGACCTTCGCCAAAGCGGATTCCGTCAATGCTCGCGATTGAAAGTAGAAGTCCCGGGCCTGAGCTTCATCCGACGGTTTGAAACCCGGTTTGCCGCCGGCTGCCAAGATGCGATGGGCTTCGCGCCACGACTGCAGCGCACTGTTGCGGTTGGTCACTGCGGTGTCGTACTCGCGGTAACTCAGGTAAAGATCCCAGTAGAGGTCTTCGACGTCTTTCAGCATCAGCAGGACGCTGGCCTCGAATTCCGCCAACGTGACATCTTGATTGATGCGCGCGATCACGACGCCTTGATTGACGCCGCTCAATCCTCCAAAGCTCTGGGCGATTGGTCCGGCAATGCGTGTGAACTCCGTGCCTGCTCCGGCCCACAGCGGCTGTCGATACGACGCCGCGACACTCCCGGCATAGGACGATGGAAATGCCAATCCCGCTGCCGAGTCTAGATTCAGATAATTCATGTCATGGCTGAGTGCCAATGAACCGCCATGTGCAAAAGTCTTCGAAAGCCGCGAGTCCACGGCCGCTCTGTCGCTGTTTTGATCGAACTGGCCAACCGCCGAGTTCTGCAGCGAAACTGACTTTCCGAACGTCATCGACGTCTCAAACTGAGCGTCGAAGGCTGACAGTGCTCCGGAAATTCCGCGGCCTCCGAACAACACGCCGGTCTCTTGAATCGCGGGATCGTATGACGAGGGAACTCGATCACCGGACGAGAGAACCGCTGATGGCGCACCCACGGCGGTGCGCGAACGGATGATGCTGTTGTTCTGAATGGCGGTTTGAATGGCTTGGCTGAGCGAGATTTCCCAGACCTCTTCCTTCTCGCGATCGAACACGGTGCGCGGTCGCTTGGCGTAGGCGGCTTCGGGAGATGTCTGCGTATCGACAGCGGGGTAGTCGATCGAGGTGGCGGCGGCCTTGTAGTAGTCCAACTCTTTGTCACTGCCGATGTATTTCAGTTCCGGATCGATCGCGCAGCCCAACAGCGTTGTTCCCAGAACCGAACCAACAGTGAGGCGTTGCAGGAGTCGCCGGCTCGCACTGCTGAGCCAGCGAAGACGTGTCGCCTGGGGTTTGGAGAATGACATGCCGGCCACCTTGTTCGAGAACGGTCTCTCTGCTGGGACAACGCCGGCGCAGACCGGTGCTACGACCCTCACAAGTGGTATCGGCGACGCGATCCGCAAACTTTGGCTGGTTTAACAGGGGGGCGAGGGGTGAGTGGCGAGGGACAAGGGCCGAGCGGAGAAAAAATGCCGGTTGCGGCGTAATCGGCAGAAACTGCGCGACGAACCGCGCGCCCTCAAAGTTTGACAAGAACGCACAGTCGCGGCTCATCGGCGGATTTTGCCGCAGACGATACCTCGTGTGAGGCCGCGAACGAGCCACGTCCGTCGGATGCGGAACGATTCGCAAGGAGCGTTGCGGCCGAGACCAAGTCCGTTCGCTGGCCACCGCCAACTTCGAGGATTCAACATGTCATTCGGGTCGGAGCCAATCGAGCCGGGGAACTCAGAAACCCCGTTGAACCGTTTTTCCAATCTCCGGTATCATGCTGCCCATTCTCCCCACGGTGACGACACCGAACGGACGGATCAGCCTGAGAAGGATGATGCCCGCTCTCAACGTCGTCGCCGTAAAAATTCCCCTGATACCCGTCCGGCAAGGAGAGGCGACATGGAAGTTCGAGGCCCTGGATTCGTCCCCAATGCGACTCCGATTCAAGGAACCCGTCCAACGACTGGCCCGACGGCAGCCGCCAGCAAACCACCGTTGGAAGTGCCGCAAGACGAAGTCGAACTCTCCGCTGCCGGCCAATTGATGGGCAAGCTGACCGAGGGAACCGAAGCGTCTCAACGCGCCGATCGCTTGGCTCGCATCAAGGCCGAGATCGACGCCGGCACCTACGACACTGACGCCAAGCTCGAAGCCGCGATGCTAAAAATGTTCGACAGCCACGGCATCGACTTAGAGGCCTAATCGTCGCAGGCACACACCGTGTGCCATCTGCCGCATGAGCGAATTTGCGGGCTGCGGAATGGGGAAACATCGGCGTTCGATGTTGTCCCGTTCCACAGCCCGTTATCTTTTGGAAAACGTAGCCGCCTGGCTTCCGGAGGCGGCTTGACTGATCTCAACGTCGAGGTGTTTTGTGGGTGAATTGACTCCGATCGAAAAATTTCGCGAGTTCCTGCTGACCAAAGGAGAACGACTGACTCGCGAGCGCTCGATCATCATCGACGAGGTGTTCGCTCAGCACGAGCACTTCGATGCGGATGATCTGATCGCCAAGGTCGCGCGCGACAAGTCGGGCCGGCGCGTCAGCCGAGCGACCGTGTATCGCGCACTCAAACTGCTGGAAGAGGCGGGCCTGCTCCGCAAGGTCGCGCGGCCCAACGGCAGTGAAGTTTACGAGCACGACTACGGCTACCCTCAGCACGACCATCTGATCTGCGCGAAGTGCGGCGAGCTGATCGAATTCACCAACGAAGCGATCTCCGCGATCGTGGAGAAAATCTGCAACCAGCACGGCTTCATCAAGACCGGTCACCGACTGGAAGTGTACGGCACCTGCGCCAAGTGCAACGCTCCACCGAATCGCCGCCATCGCAAGTTGGATTTGGTCTGACCATCTGGCCGAGAGCCGATCATGCCGCGTCTCGACACCACGGAACCGCTTGCCGCGCCCGACTCGGTGCGTCAACGAGTTCAGCGGGACTACGAACGCTTCGCGAAGTCCGGGTTGCCGACGTCGCTCGAACAATATCTGCTCGACGAGTACGACCTCGACGTGACGGCCGAGTATGCCGGATTCCAAATCAAGAATCCGTGGGGCAAAGCGTCCGGCCAATTGTCGATGACCGCTCGGCAAGTCGAAGAGGACGTCGCCGCTGGACTCGGCTTTGTTGTGCTCAAGACGGTGATCGCGCGGGACGAGCAGGGCGGCCAGTCGATGGCGGCATGGGCGATCCCGGAAGCTCGAATGGTCGCAGAGAAGATCGTCGGCAAGTTGGGTGAAACCGGTTGGACGATCACTTGGAAGGGGCGCGGTTGGTGGCAGCCGTTCGAGGCCTACTTGCAGTTGATTCGCGATGCACGGCGAATCGCCAACGGCAGCGGCACGCTGATCGTCCCGTCCTGCAAATACCATTTGCCGTCGCCGAACGAGCCTGAATGGCGAGTCGGCGAATATGACTTCACGACCGCGAAGATGCTGGAGGCGTGGCAGCCAGACACGAGTCCAATGCCGCTCGAAAAGGATTTCAGTCCCACGCTGGCGGGGAGCGACCGCGCGGCGGCGCAAGCGAAGATTCTCGAGTGGTTGCGAGTCGTCCCGAAGCTCGTGCATGCGGCGGCGGAACGGAGCGGAGCGGGGCAGGTCCGCCTCGGCATGAAGTTGTTCAACGCTCTGTTCGACGACGGCTTTCAGTTGCAGATGCTCGACGCGATTCACGGCCCTGCGGCCGACCGGCCAGACTTTTTTATCTACGCAAATCGGCTGTTCGATCCGCACCGCGAATTCGAAGGCCAGCGCGGCGTCGCGTTCGGCGGGCCGGACTTGAGCGATCGGAATCTTCGAGTGCTGGATCAATGGCGAACCCGTGAACCGTCGCTGCCGTGGTCGGCGACCGGCAACATCACGACCGGTCGCATGGCGATCGAATACCTCCTGCGCGGTGCGACGAGTTTTCAGTTGCACACGTTCTTCCAGCTTCCGGCCGAGCACTACGCAATGAAGTCCGGCAATCACACGCAACGCGCTCTGCACGAACTGCACTTTCATCCGCAGACCGGATTCGTGGTGTGGCTGCATCACCTGGCCAATCAACGAGGCTTTTCGGAGCGACCGATTCGGCTGCTGGACGTCGCTCGCGGTTCATTGTCGGAGCGTTAAACCGGCGATAGCTTGCTGTCCGGTCTTGTGTCCGAATTCCGCGTGACCTTGGGAGGCAACCATGAATCGTTGGCTGTGGGCGATCTGTCTGTGTTCGATCCAATTGGCCGTTGTCCGCGCGGCAGATCTGCCGAAGCCGACCGGCGAAGCGATTGTTTCGCCCGATGCGAAGCTCGAACACCTTTTCACTCGGACTGCGAAGATC
>QWQF01000170.1 GCA_003669125.1 Planctomycetota bacterium | reverse complement strand
CGTGACGCAGTGCCACGTCTCAGAAACAGTGATGGCGAACTCCAGCCGTGCTACCAAGGATGCCGAATCGACAAACGATCCAGATCCTGAACTCAGGCGAGTTCAGCGACATCACTCGGCTTACACGGGCCGGCCGGCCAGAAAAGCGAACAGTGTGACGGGATCGCCCCGCCGACTCAACCAACTTCGCCCCGGAAAATCCCCGGTTTGGGGCGTAGCGACCGCGGTTCCTGCGGATCATCCGGGCCTTTTTTCGCCAGTTCCGTGATGAACGATCAGGCGGTGGGGCCAGCGTGTTTCGTGCGGACGCTCAGCAAGAGATCTCCGCAGGTGATGAACAGCGTCCGGCGGTCTTCGCCACCGAACGTGCAATTCGTCAGCGTGTCCGTCGGGGTCGCGAGATACGCCAGCAGCTTGCCCTGCGGCGAAATCACATGAATTCCCGGCTTCGTGTCGAGCGTTTCGTGCGTGCCGCGCGTCTTGTGCAAACCAGCGGCGACGTACAAGTTGCCCTCCGCGTCGACACACAACCCGTCGCCGCCTCGACCGGGATAGAAGTCGATGATTCGTCGCGTGTTCGCAACCGTGCCGTCATCCTGCAAGTCGTAGGCGAAGAGACAACGATTGCGGCTCTCTCGTCCGTCGGACTCGATGAGGTACAGCGTGCGGCCGTCTGGTGAGACTTCCACGCCGTTGGGCATGTGAATATCCGGCTCATGCAGGACTCGCACGATTTTTCCGTCGGGATCGATGCGATAGACCGCGTTCACGTTGTGCTTCTTGTCGTCCGTGTTTGGCAATCGCGACGTGAAATAGACTCGCCCTTTCGAGTCGATCGTCAGATCGTTCGGGGCACCGAGCGGATGCCCGTTGAACTGATCGACGAGGACCGTGATCTCGCCTGTCTTCATGTCGGTGCGAGTCACTCGCCCGGCCTTCCCTTCGCACGCCAGCAGTCGGCCGGAGTGGTCGAACAGCAATCCGTTCGCCTCGCCGCTGTTCTCACGAAAGGTCGAGAGTTCGCGCGTCTTCGGATTCCAAACCAGAATCTTCGCGGCAGAAGCGTTCGTGAAGAAGACTCGGCCATCACGTGCGGCCGCCGGACCTTCGGTGAAGATCTTTTGATCGACGACTTTGACCTCTTCTTTGAGCGGCCCGTCGAAGAAGTCGCCTGACTTCAAGCCGGCGTAACGTTCGGAAATACCGGCCGCTCGCGCTGACGCGGCGAACAGTGTCATCCCCGCGGCGACATTCGCCGCCAGAAACTCACGTCGCGTGGCAAATCGGGAGTTCATGGTCGAAGACTTTCTGATGCGCTCAGCTGTCCTCCGCGCCGTGACGAATTGCGCGGTCGGCACTATTCTGGATGAAACCGGTCCACGAATGCCACTCGTTGGAGAACTCGATGAAGCCTTTGCCGCTGTTCGCATTGTTGATCGCACTCGGAGGATCCTTCGCTTTCGGAGCGGAGCCACTCACGCTCAATGTCTGGCCGAGCAAGCCGCCCGGTGAGACGAAAGAATTGCCGCCGGAAGCGGATCAAACCAAGCCGCAAGACCGACTTGTCGCCGGTCGCCGAATCATCAAGCTCGGCAATGTCTCGACGCCGCAACTGGCGGTCTATCGGCCGGCAAAGGACAAAGACACCGGAGCCGCGGTCGTGATCTGTCCCGGCGGAGGACATCACATCCTGGCTTACGACCTGGAAGGGACCGAGGTCGCCGAATGGCTCAACGAGATCGGCGTCACGGGGATCGTGCTGAAATACCGAGTCCCGTTTCGTGATCCAGAGAAGCGGTGGCTCGCGGCCGTGCAGGACGCTCAGCGGGCAATGAGCCTCGTCCGCAGCAAAGCCTCGGAGTGGAAGCTCGATCCGAAGCGCATCGGAATCTTGGGGTTCTCGGCCGGCGGACAAGTTGCAGGGCTGGCTTCGATCTTCGACGAGAAACGTCAGTACGAGCCGCTCGATGATGTCGACAAGGTCGCGTGTCGCCCCGATTTCGCGGCCCTGATCTATCCGGGAGGTTTTGAAGTCCAAGGGCAACCGAAGCTGCGCGACGAGGTCCAAGTCACGAAGCAATCGCCGCCGATGTTTTTCGTGCATGCCTTCGACGACGGCGTGACTGCCCTCAACACGCTGCTGCTCGCCACCGAATTGAAAAAGGTCGGCGTGCCGGCAGAAGTGCATGTCTACGCGACCGGCGGTCACGGCTACGGCCTGCGGCACGTCGACGGCCAGCCCGTCACCGACTGGCCCAAGCCCTGCGAGGCGTGGCTAAAGACGATCGGGATCATCAAGTGAGCCGGCATCCCAGCGAGTGTCGCGAGCCGATATGCTTCTCCGCCCAACGGACTGACCGAAGATTACTCCCGATGATGCCGAAGGATTTGGCAAGGGGATCTCATGAAGACATCCGCGATTCGTGCCCTTCGTCGCAAGCTGGCCGCTGATCAGCCGACGTTTGGTTTGTGGGTCACGCTGGAATCACCCAGCATCACCGAGATGGCGGTCGCGCTCGGCTTGGACTGGGTCGTGATCGATGCCGAGCACGGGCATCTCGACTGGAAAGACATCGTCGAACATTTGCGCGCGACCGTCCGCAGCGAGACCGTCGCGCTCGTGCGAATCGCGGAACTCAACAGCGGGTTGATCAAGCGGGCGCTCGACATCGGAGCGGACGGAATCGTCATCCCCTGGATCGAAACCGCTGAGCAACTCAAACAAGCGATCGCGTATTCGCGGTATCCACTCGAAGGGCTGCGCGGCATCGGAGCCGAACGAGCGACCTGCTGGGGCCAGTGCTTCGTCGAGCACACGGCTGAGGCGAACGAGCATGTGCTCGTCGTGCCGATCCTCGAAACGGTGCGGACGGTGAAGCAAGTCCCGCTGATGTGTCAGGTCGAAGGGTCTGAGTTGTTCTTCTTCGGCCCAGCCGATTTTTCGTCGACGGCGGGCGCTCGCGGGCAGTGGGAAGGACCAGGCGTCGCCGAGTCGATCCTGCAAATGAAGGACACGCTGCGCCGTGCGGGCAAGAATTGCGGAGTCATCGCGATCAGTCACGACAACCTGCTCGAACGCCGGCAGCAGGGCTTTCGGATGATCGGCGTCGGCATCGACTCTGGCCTGTTGCTGCGCTCGTTGCGAGCCGCGCTCAACGTCGTCGGTCGCGATCAGCAGATTCAAGCGTCGCTGTCGCCGGAGTCCGCGACGAAAGTCGCTCCGCTGGCTCGGCCGCCGGAGTCGATGCGGCCGGATCGGCCCGAAATCATGAACTCCGTCGGCGCGGGACCGAAAGTCGAACTAGCTCGTGGCGTGAATTTTGAATGTCTGGTCGGCAGTCACAATCAGGCGCGGCGCTTGACGACCGGCATCGTGACGTTCGCTCCCGGAGCGACGTTGCCGTACCACAATCACACGTTCTCCGAATCAATCACGCTGCTGAGCGGCTCGGCAATCGTCGAAGTCGAAGGCCGCAGTTACTCGCTGAAGAAACTGGACAACGTTGTCGTGCCGGCCGGGCGAGTTCACGCCGCACGAAATCCCTCGACGACGGAGCCGGCGGTGTTTCACATCGCCCTCGCGTCCGATTCGCCGACTCGCACGTTGGTCGAGAAATTCTTCCCGCGCCGCACGATGCCCGACGATTCGACCGGCTTCCCTGGAGCCGAACGAGTCAACCGCTTCGCGACCGCAAAACGCTTCGCCGCCGGGCCGAACACCGAATTCATCGACTTCTTCAACGCCGACCTGATCCCCGGCTGCGAAATGAGCGGCGGCTACGGACTGTTTCACCCGACCGGCCGTCTGCCCGCGCATGTGCATGACTTCGACGAGTCAATCTGCATCATCTCCGGCCAAGCCATGTGTGTCGTCGAAGGCCGCCGCTACTCGATGCGCGATGGGGCCACCGCGTTGCAACCGCGCGGCCGAGTGCATTACTTCATCAACGAAACTCAGGCCACGATGGAAATGCTGTGGGTCTACGCCGGCCCGAAACCGGAACGCATCGTCGTCGAGGAACGCTGCGCGACCGAGGAAGGGAACCCCTGGAAATGAACGACGCTGTTCGATTTCGTGTGGCTCTGACGAACGACTTTTACGACACCGAGGGCCGACTGAAGTACCGCGACATCGGCCTCAACCTGCTGGAGTCAAAGGCAGACATCGAAGTCAGTCGCTTCGCCGAACATCGCGTTGAAATCACGCCGGAGCAACTCGCGAATGTGAACGGTGTGATCGTCCTCTCGTCGCGAGTGACGGCAGTCAGTCTGTCCGCGAGCAACGACCTGTTGGCGATCGGCCGCTTCGGCGTCGGTTACGACAGCGTGGATGTCGCGGCCTGTACGGCGGCGGACGTCGTGTTGTTCATCACGGCGGGAGCGGTCGATTATTCGGTGGCCGAAGCGACCGTCGGTTGGATGCTGGCACTGACGCATCATGTGCGAGCCAAAGACCGGCTGGTCCGCGAGGGACGGTGGGACGCTCGCAGCCGCTACATGGGGAGCGAACTCCGCGAGCGGACGCTGGGCATCATCGGCTTCGGCGGCATCGGGCGGAGCGTCGTGAAGCTGCTGTCGAGCTTCGGCATGAACACGCCGCTCGTCTTCGACCCGTTCGTGTCCCCGTCCGTTTTGGCCGAATCTGGCGCGAAGGCGGTGTCGCTCGACGAATTGCTGACGCAGTCCGATTTCGTATCGCTGCACTGTCCGCTCAACGAGCACACACGAAATTTACTGTCGGCTCGCGAACTGTCGCTGATGAAGCCGACCGCGTACCTGCTCAACACGGCTCGCGGCGGCATCGTCGAGGAAGACTCGCTGTTCGCCGCGTTGTCCGAACGCCGGATCGCCGGAGCCGCGCTCGATTGTTTTGTTGGTGAACCGATCACTTCGCCGACGCGCTGGGCCGAGTTGGACAACGTGCTGCTCGCGCCGCATTCGATCGCGTGGACCGACGAACTGTTCCGCGACATCGGCCGCGCCGCCTGCCAAGGGATGCTCGAACTGATGAACGGCCACCGGCCGCGCGGCGTCGTGAATCCCGAAGTCTTCGACCGCCCCGGCTTCCAAGCGAAGTGGGAGCGGCTGCGTTCCAGGTAGTCCGGACGCGACCGAACCGCGCATGTTTCGAACGAAAGCTCTACAGTGATTTGGGCCTCTCACCACACTTCACAAGGAGACAACAATGTTGGCGATCTGCTGTGCTCGACGGTGGCGATTCTGCTTGGCTTTGGCGGCGACGTTGGCGGGGCTTGATGCGCTGCACGCTCAAGACCCGATCGTGCCGCCCGACGCGAAGGTCGAAAAGTTGTTCGAGTCGCGCGTGCTGACAGAAGGAGCGGCGGTCGCGCTCGACGGCTCGGTCTATTTCAGCGAGATCACGTTCTCGCACATCGCTCGCGACGAGAACGGGGCGATCGAGGCGGGGCACATCTGGCGGTTCGATCCGACGACCAGCAAGACGTCGATCTTTCGCTCACCCAGCGGCATGTCGAATGGCATCAAGTTCGACGCGGCCGGAAACATGATCGTCGCCGAAGGAGCCGACTTCGGCGGTCGCCGAGTGACTCGCACCGACCTGAAGACCGGCAAGACGCACATCATCGCCGGGCTGTTCGAGGGGCGGCCGTTCAACTCACCCAACGACATCACGATCGACGAGAAGGGACGCATCTATTTCAGCGACCCGCGGTATCTCGGCCACGAGCCGATCGATCAGCCGGTTGTCGGCGTCTATCGCATCGACCTGGACGGCTCGATTCATCGCATCATCACCGATGCCGGAAAAGCCAACGGCGTGTGCGTCTCGCCCGATCAGAAGTCGCTGTACGTTGTCAGCAACGACAACGGCGGCACCGCGATTGATCGGCTGAGCAAACCGGGAGGCTCTGATAATCCGGCGAGTGTCTCCGCGCCGCTCCGCAAAGGTTTGATGGCTCTGCTGGCCTACGATCTCGCTGCCGACGGCACCGCGAAGTTCCGCAAGACGCTGGTCGATTACGCTCCGTTCGACGGTCCGGACGGTTTGATCTGCGACAAAGCGGGGAACCTCTACGTGGCCGTCCGCGCCGAGAATCGGCCGGGGATCTGCGTCTATTCGCCCGAAGGAAAAGAGTTGGCCTTCATCAAGACCGAGATCCCGACCAACGTCGGTTTCGGCCGAGGCAAGGACGCGAATCTGCTCTACATCACG
The DNA here is from genome assembly GCA_003669125.1 of Planctomycetota bacterium. Lineage (GTDB taxonomy): Bacteria > Planctomycetota > Planctomycetia > Planctomycetales > Planctomycetaceae > SXKJ01. The sequence continues at coordinate 6,991 of QWQF01000170.1, read as the reverse complement.
GCCGGTAAGAGCCTGTATCGCATTCGCCTCAATCGCGAGGGGTATCAGTTGCCGCCGAAGAAGTGAGGCGCTGCAAACCAGCACGACACGTGAGCGAGTGGTTGCGCTGATCGCCATTTGTGCCACTCGCTTGCGCATCGTGCTGGTGGCTGAGCGAGGAGTCCAACATGCGAGTGACCGACGTCTCCGTGACGATTGTCGAAGTGCCGCAGACTGCGCCGCTGGCTCCGTATCGGTCGCACATTCGCAGCAGTTCAACGACGCAGAGCGGCATCGTGCGAGTCGAGACCGACGCGGGGCTGATCGGCTGGGGCGAACACAACGTCAACTTCCTGCCGAACCTCAGCGGTCGGCGCAGCGAACAGGAAGCGCGCGAGTGGTTGATCGGTCGCGATCCACAGAACATCGCGGCCTTTCATCGAGACTGTCCGCTCGAAACGCGATTGAAGTCGGGGATCGAGTTGGCACTGTGGGATATCTGCGGCAAGGCCGCCGGTCTGCCGGTGGCCGTGCTGTTGGGAGGCGTGATTCGACCGCGCGTCGAAGTGGCCGCGTGCATGGGGATTCAAACCTACGAACGGGCCGGCGAGTTCGCCCGCTGGTACGTCGAGATGGGTTTCGGCACGTTGAAGACCAAGGCCGGAGCCGACATGACCGAAGATCTCGAAATGGTCCGAGGCATCCGCGACGCGGTCGGTGATCGGCTGAAGCTGCGAATCGATCCGAACCGAGCCTACTCACCGCAGCAAGCAGCGGAACTCTGTCGGCAGCTCGAACAGTACAACTTGCAGTACCTCGAACAGCCAATCCCGGCCGATCCGTTGTCGGACGCGACGCAGCTTCGGCGCCAGACGCGCGTGCCGATCGCGCTCAACGAGAGCGTCACCGATCCGGCCAGCGTGATGGCGATCCTTCGCGAAGAGGCCGCCGAGTTCATTCTGCCTGACACGCACATCGCCGGCGGCATTCTCCCTTGCGTGAAGATCGGCCACGTCTGCGAGGCGGCGGGCGTCCCCTGCATCATGCACTGCGGCCACGATCTCGGCCCGAAGACGGCGGCGATGCTGCACGTTGCGGCGGCGGGACCGGCGTACTCGTTGGCGAACGACACGACTTATTACGGTCTCGAAGACGACATCATCACCGAGCCGTTTCAAATCCAAGAGGGAACGATCGCAGTGCCGAACCGTCCCGGCTTGGGCATTGAGGTCGATCTCGACAAGTTGCGGAAGTACCGACTCGACTGCTGAACCACGAGCTTGCTCGACATGGCGAACACCGACGTCTCACCCGCCGCCGCACCGACGAATGTTCGCTGGAGTGTGTTTTCGTTGGCGTTCTCAATCTCGGCCTTGCTGTATCTGCACCGCTACGTCTTCGCGTTCATCAAGCCGACGCTGGCCGAGGAATACAAGCTCAGCAACACGCAGCTCGGCCAGCTCGATTCGGCGTTCTCGGTGTGCTACGCCGGGTTTCAATTTCCGTTGGGGATCGCGGCCGATGTGCTCGGTGTGCATCTGGTGCTGACCGGTTTGATCGTGTTGTGGTGCGCCGCAATGGGGTTGATGGCCTGGGCACCGTCGGTGAGTTGGCTGTGGTTCTCGCGAGCGGCGTTGGGGACTGGTCAGTCGGCGGTGTATGCCTGCCTGAGTCGAGTCGCTCGGACGTGGTATCCGCCGGCCGTTCGCACGACGTTGCAGGGAAGCGTTGGCGTGCTGGCCGGCCGACTGGGTGCGCTGAGTTCCTCGGTCGTGTTCACGACGTTGCTGCTGGGTGTGTGGGGACTCGATTGGCGCAGCGCTGTTTGGATTCTCGTGGCAGTCGGCGTTGTGAACGTGCTGCTGTTCGTCTTCGTGTTCCGCAACTCACCGCGCGAGCATCCGAGCGTCAACGAGGCGGAGGCTCGGCTGATTGACGGCGAATCGGGTTCGCGCCCAGACCTGATCCGGGAGGGCGAGGCTCCCGACACGTTGACCTTCCGAGCCACGTTGCGGTTGATGACTCCGCGCTCGCTGATGAATCTGATCTGGCTGAGCCTTCAAAACGTGCTGAGCACGTTCGCTGACAACATCTACTCCAACTGGATTCCGTTGTTCCTGTCGCAGGTGCATGGGCTGAAGTTCAAAGAGATGGGAATTTACTCCGCGTTGCCGCTGCTGGGTGGAGCGATTGCGGGGGTGACCGGCGGAATGCTCAACGATTTTCTGATCGCTCGCACGGGGAACCGCCGCTGGTCGCGAGTCAGCGTGGCGTTCGTCGGCAAAGGACTGGCGGCGGTGCTGATGTTCGTCGCGTTGATCTTCTTCGACCGGCCGTATGTGTTCTGCTCGATCCTGTTCTTCGTGAAGCTGTTCGGCGACTGGAGCCTGACCACCAACTTGGGAGTCATCACCGACATCGGTGGCAAAGCGACCGCGTCCGTGTACGCATTCAGCAATTCGATCGCCGGCATCGCGCTGATCGCCGCTCCGATGGTCTTCGGCCCAGTCTCCGAGCACTACGGCTGGCGGCCCGTATTCGTCATCGTCGGCGTGACGTACGCACTGTGTGCTCTGTCCTGGCTGGTGATCGACTGCACGATTCTCGTCGTTCGGGAAACGCCGCCAGAAAAGTAACCCGAAGCGTCAGCGAGGGCGGACGCTCCGAGAGACGATGATGGAGAGTCTCTGAAACACTCGCCCCCGCTGACGCTTCGGGTTAGTGTGTGGCGGCATGAGTTTGTGCCGATGATGGCTCGTGGAGCCGAGGCCCATTCAACACTCCCTTCTCGAAAAGGCAGGTGCAGCATGACGACGACACGATCTCGAATCGCGTGGGTGGTTTGTGGGCTGCTGGTGGCCGCATTGGTCACGAACAGGTTCAGCGAGCGAGAAGTCGGCAAGGCGGATGAGAAGGCCGCTCCGAAGGTCGTCGTTCGCGAAGACATCGCCTACGGCCGAGTGCATGGCGCGGGACTGCTGGCGGACATCGCCTATCCCGAATCGAAGGAACCGTTGCCGGCGATCATCTCGGTCCACGGCGGACGCTGGGTCGGCGGGCACAAAAAAGACACCTCGACGATCAAGGTCGAGCAATGGGCGGGCTTCGGCTACTTCGCCATGTCGATCGACTATCGGCTGAAGAATTCCACGCCAGCTCCAGCCTGTTATCAGGACTTCCAGTGCGCGATCCGTTACGTCCACGCACACGCGAAAGAATTCAACATCGACACGCAGCGCATTTTCTTGATCGGGCAGTCGGCGGGAGGTCACATGACTTCGCTGGCAGCAACGCTCGGCGACGGAGCCTATCCGCGCACCGGCGGTTGGGAGAAAGAGAGCAATGACTTCCGCGCGGCGATCAGCGTCGCAGCGGCTTACGATCTGGTCGCTCTCGATTGGGGAGCCTTGTGGACGCCGCCGGGAGTTGATCCCACCGAAGCTCGCACGCAGGCCTCGCCGACCAAGCACGTCACTAAGACGTCAAAACCGCTGTTGATTCTGCATTCCGACAACGACAAGTCCGTGCCGATTGCGAACGCTCTGACGATGGTCGAGGTGCTAAAAAAGGCCGACGCGAAGCACAAATTTCATCACTATCCGGATTTGGGCCACATGCAGATCACCGACGAAGTCATCGCTCGGTCGCGGGAGTTCATCAAAGAAAACTCCGCGAAGCCGTAAAGTCGCCGAGTCAGTCGATTCCCGATCCGAACGATCCGTTGTCATCGTTGTGGCTGAGGTAGACCGAGGCCCTGGCTGGCTCGGCTTGCGGCATCTTGAGGACGTGCGGTTCGTCCGGGCCTTCGCTGCGTTGCGGTTGGTCGATGCGGATGGCCCCTTCGCGGCCGGGAGCCTCGCGGCGTGGGATCGTGGCGGCGATCGGCTCTTCATCGTAGTCGTCTTCGCCGTAGTCGTCGTAACGGCAAATGTAGCCCGCTTGCTGAGCGAGGATTTTCTCCTGCTCGAAGGCGACCATGACTTTGGCTTGGATCTTCTCGCGGCACTCGCAGTTGATGGGGTGAGCGATGTCGGCATAGAGCTTGGCTCGGCCGTCGAAGTCCTTGGCGGAGCGATCCTCGCTGAGTGTTCCGCCGCAGTGGTTGCAGAAACGGGACCGCAAGTGGTTCTTGGTGTGGCAGCGCGTGCAGCGATCCATCAGCCGGCGGCTGGGCATCGCCACAAAGCAGCCTTTGCCACCTTGGATGATCTTCAGATCTCGAATGACAAAGCTGCCATCGAGCGTGATCGAGCAGAAGCCCATCAGCCGGTCGTTGGGGTCAATCATCAACTTCACGCGAACTTCGGTGATTTCCACGGCAGCACTCCTTCACTGATGAAAACCAAGATTACTATTCACGGTTGAGTCGAAGCCACAAAAACATCATCGCAACCCGCCGAACGGACTTGGGCCGCCAGTGCCCTCGCCTGGTTGAACTGCGAACAAAGACCAAAATAAGAAGTTCCGCTGCCGCTCATCTGATGTCCGAGAAACGGCAGTCGGGCGAATGTGCGACGCAGGCGAACGACATCCGAGTTGAGTTGTTCCGCCGGCGGTTGCAGAGCGTTGTGCAGTTGCCGAGCGGCCAGCGACAGACGTCCGGCACGCAGCGAATCGACCAACGGTTGAGCGGATCGCGGCGACGTGGCGGGCCGACACTGCCGGAATACGGCGGCGGTCGAAAGCCCGCTGGTGGGTTTGGCGATCACGAAGTGCAGTCTCATGGGTGCAGTCACTGGTTCGATGATTTCGCCTCGGCCACGACAAACGGCAGCCGAAGTCCGCGTCAGAAAGAAAGCAATGTCACTCCCCAGCCGAGCCGCCAGTTCCAGCAATCGCTGGTCAGGCAGACCCAGCTTCCACAACCGGTTCAAGGCAAACAGCGTCGCGGCACAGTCGCTCGATCCTCCTGCCAACCCAGCGGCCATCGGAATGCGTTTGGTCAGCTCGATGGACACTCCGCGCCGAGTGCCCGTGACCTCTCGCAACAGTTCCGCTGCCCGCACCACCAAGTTGTCGCTGCCGGTGGGAATCGGTCCCGGAGAAAACTCCGGCGATCCGGCCCACTGGCATGACAGGTGAATGTCGGACGGCAGATCAGCCGCAGACGCTGCCGACGCAGATCGCACCGGCGAAGCAGAAGGATCGTCCTCCGTGAACCGCAACGTGTCGTAGTGGCCGATGGTGACCATGAGCGTTTCCAGCTCGTGGAAGCCATCGGGCCGTTTGCCCAAAATCTCGAGAAACAAATTGAGCTTGGCGGGGGTGTGAACGACGAGCGATGAGCCTTGTTGCCGTACAAGCATTGGCGTCACATCCCGTGAGCCAGATTCAGTGACCGAATCGATCCCGAGCCGGGAGGGGGGAGAACCGCTTCTGCCGAATGCGCTGTGTTCCGGTTGCGGACAGTTGGCAGCAAGCTCGATGCTCAGACGGCATCGTGAAGAGAAGGCCCCTCAAAACCCAAGACTGGAGGGCTGATGCTATGAGTCGCGCGCGCGACCGTCAAGATTGCTTCGCGCCCGCCGACTCGTCTTCTCCGAAAGAATGAGTACTCTGGCAACACACTTTGACAAGCACGGAACCCCAATGCTCGAACTCGGTCCCGACAACTTGATCGACTACTTGCGCGACACCGGCCGCCTGTCACCTGCAACCGCGGCGAAGTCATCCGCTGAAGTTCTCTCGGGTGGCGTCTCCAACGTGGTGATGCGCGTGTCGGTGCCCGGCGGCGAGGACTTCGTCGTCAAGCAGTCGCGAGCACAACTCCGCACTCAAGCGGCGTGGTTCAGCCAACCGGAACGCATTTGGCGAGAACGAGACGTGTTGCAGGTCTTGTCGCGAGTGACACCTCCGGGCCTGGTGCCCAAACTGCTGTTCGAGGACCGCGACAACTTTCTGTTTGCGATGGAAGCGATCTCGCGCGAGCATCTCGTCTGGAAGAGCAGCCTGCTGGAGGGTGACGCCGAACCGTCCATTGCTCGCCGGCTCGGAGAAGTGCTGGCGACAATTCATGCTCAAACGGTCGGCGACGCAGACCTGCGCGAGCGACTCGGCGACCGCACGGTCTTCGACGAATTGCGACTCGATCCGTTCTATCGCTACATGGCCCAGCGAGAACCCGAACTCCGGCCGCCGCTCGAACGGTTGATCGATCAGACTCTGGCAACGCCGGTTTGTTTAGTGCTCGGTGATTTCAGTCCGAAGAATATCCTGCTCGTTCCGTCGGAAGTCGGCCTCCACGGCGAGCGACCAAGACTCGTGCTCGTCGATTTCGAGACCGGCCACTTCGGCGATCCAGCCTTCGACCTCGGCTTCTTCCTCAGCCACCTGCTGCTGAAGACCATCAAACACGTTCGGCGCGTGGACGAGTTTCACGAGATGGCCGTCGTGTTTTGGTGTGCCTATCGCGGGACGTTGGCCAATGGCCGAATGTCGCTGCCTCCCGAGACACAACTGGAGCGGCGAACCGTTTGCCATTTGGCCGCTTGCATGAAATCGCGAGTGGATGGCAAGAGCACGGTGGACTATCTGACGTCGGAAGCCCAAGCCCTCGTGCGAGAACTCACTCGCGAGTGGCTGCTGTCGCCGCCCGATTCACTCGTCGAGTTGCTGACGCACTTGCGGCGTCGACTCAAGGCAGTGTGCTCGTGTTGATTTCACTCGATCGAATCTGGGGGAGAGTCTCACACAAAGTCGAAAAGATCGCCGAGAAAGTCGGGCCTGGCCTCCGCGCGAAGCCGCTGGGGCCAACGGGCCCACAACTGGTTCCCCTGCTCTTCGCCGCACGCGCCGCGGGCGAACGGGAGGCGTGAGCCGCCGCTTCCTGCGGACCTGCCGGCTCACCCCGACCCCGCCAGGCGGAGCCTTTGCAGACATTCTGGTGCAAACTTGCCGATTCAGGTGTGTCCCCATAGACTCCGCCCCCTCGCTTTTCGGCCGGGGTGGCCGAGCGGCTGTTTTTCCGTCATTTGTGAAGGTCTCAGGCGTCGCCATGAAAGAGGGCATCCAT
>QWQF01000019.1 GCA_003669125.1 Planctomycetota bacterium | reverse complement strand
TGGCTCAGACGCTTCGCCTTGGGACTCCTCAAACAACACCCCAACACCAAAACCAGCCTCGCCATGAAACGCAGACAAGCAGGCTGGTGCGTCTCGTTCCTCTCCGAAGTCCTCTTCAATTCAACGACTTAGTGGGCGCTGGCCCTGGGCTTCACTGAGATGACGCACGACATCGTCCACGTTGGTCACATCGGCGAGGTCGATGTCGATGTCGAGCAGAAAGACTTCGTGCATCAGTTCGCAGCGTTCGCCGACCGCTTCGCGCGGGACGATGACGCGGAAGCTGTCGGTGGCGTCGCGGCAAGTCGCATAGACGCAGTGGCTGGTGCTGACTCCCATGACGATCAGCGTGTCGACGCTCAGCGCGGTGAGCATCGTGTGCAGGTTCGTGTCCTTGAAGGCCGAGGCGTAGCGTTTGCGGATCACCTTTTCTGTCGACTGACGATTCAGTCGCGGATCGAGTTCGAAGAGTTCCGCCGCATCGGCCGGGAATTGGAATCGCAGCTTGCGATCGTGCGGACTGGGCGGTTCGGCCGGGTCGTGAGCGAAGGTCGTGAAGACGATCGGCACCGACGCCGCACGTGCCGCATCGAGCACTCGACGAGTCGCCAGCACCACCGCATCGAGCGAGCTGCCGATCTGCTGGCCAGGGTCCAGCCAGTATTTCGCCAAGTCGATGACGATCACCGCCGGCCGAGAACCAAATCCGACACGCCCGGCCCAACCGCGTTGCAGGTAGCGTCCTCGCAGCGTCTGCAAGTGCGAAAGCAACGGGCCGCGCAATTCGTCCGGCAGTCTCAGGTCTGAGGAACCGAAACCGCAACTCGTCACGTTGGAATCCGTCGCCATGACATCCCCTCGTTTGTTCTGGCGAGCGGAGGGTGTCAACCCTCCGAGCTTCTGCGTCGCCGTAATGTTTTGAGACTCGGAGGGTTGATACCCTCCGCTCGCCTAGACTCAGGTGAACATTCCGCGAACGCGATGTCCAGCGCGACGCCTTGCAGCGGTGTCCGGGACGAGCTACCAACTCCGCTGTATTTGGTCCTTCAGCTCGCACAACTCGTCTCACGACTAGGCGGCGTCTTGTCTCGATTTCAGTTTGATTTGCTAGCGACTGATCCCACGACCGCCGCTCGGCGCGGTCGGTGGACGACGCCGCATGGAGTGGTTGAGACTCCGGCCTTCATGCCGGTCGGAACACAGGCGAGCGTCAAAGGGCTGACGCCGGAGCAACTGCGGCGCGTCGGCGTGCAAAAGGTTTTGGCCAACACGTACCACTTGGCGTTGCGGCCGGGGCCAGAGGTGGTTGCGGAACTCGGTGGGCTGCACCGCTTCATGGGTTGGGATGGGCCGATCCTGACAGACAGCGGTGGCTTTCAAGTCTTCTCGCTGACGGCTCTGCGAAAGCTCGATGACGAGAAGGTCGTGTTCAAATCGCACCTCGACGGCAGCTTGCTGGAACTGTCTCCCGAACGAGCGATGCGGATTCAAGAATTGCTCGGCGCGGACTGCATCATGTGCCTCGACGAGTGCCCGCCCGCGGATGCTCCGCGAGAAAAGATCAGCGACGCGGTCGAACGCACGACGCGCTGGGCGGCGCGATGTCGCGATGCTCATCAGCGAGACGATCAAGCGTTGTTTGGCATCGTGCAGGGAGCGACTGATCGCGAGCTGCGCGAACGCTCGGCAGCGGGATTGTTGCCGCTCGATTTTCCGGGCTACGCGATCGGCGGATTGAGTGTCGGCGAGGCTCCGGCCGAGATGTACTCGACACTCGACTTCACCGCCCCGCTGCTGCCGGCCGGCAAACCGCGCTACTTGATGGGAGTCGGCACGCCGACCGATTTGCTCGAAGCGGTCTGTCGCGGGATCGACTTGTTCGACTGCGTGATGCCGACTCGCAACGGCCGCAACGCGCTGGCGTTCACCAGCAGCGGAGCAATCCGGTTGAGGAATCTCAAACACCAGCGCGATCCGGGACCGCTCGACCCGGAATGCGATTGCCCGTGCTGCACGCAATTCAGTCGAGCGTATTTGCGGCACCTGTTCATGGCCGGTGAGATGCTCGGCCCGGTGCTAGTCTCGTGGCACAACATCGCGTTTTATCAGCGGCTGATGCACGGGCTGCGCGAGGCGATCGAGCGGGGCACGGCGGCGGAGTATCGAGCTCAGCAGGTCGCAAAATGGTGTCAGCCGTCTTCGTAGGGTGGGACCAGCGCAGCGCCGGCCCACCGCATTGAACGATTGATTTGGTGGGCCGGCGCTGCGCTGGTCACACCCTACAATTCCACTCGGCGGTTCGCTACAAGGCCGCCCACTATGAGCAGTCCAAATCGTCCCGCAAAACTTGCCCTGTCTGACGGCACCGTGTTCACCGGCCGAGCCTTTGGAGCCGACGGCGAAATCTTCGGCGAGGTCGTGTTCAACACGAGCATGACCGGCTATCAGGAAATCCTCACCGATCCGTCGTACTGCGGCCAGATCGTCACCATGACGTACCCGCAGATCGGCAACTACGGCTGCAACGCCGCAGACGTCGAGAGCGGCGGCCTGTCGCTGTCCGGCTTCATCGTTCGCGAGTTGTGCCGCTTCCCCAGCAACTATCGCTCGACGTTGTCGCTGGATGACTATCTCAAAAAGAACAACGTCATCGGTCTCGAAGGGATCGACACACGCGCGCTCGTCCGCCGCTTGCGGGTTCACGGCGTGATGACCGGAGTGCTCTCGACGACCGACCTCAACGACGCATCGCTGGTCGAGAAGGCTCGGCGCAGTCCGGACATCATCGGCCGCGATCTGGTGAAAGAGGTCATGCCGAAACAAGACCGCGACTGGACCGAAGGGGTCAACAGTCTCGTCCGCGAGCGGATCACGCCCGGTTACGAATCGCTGCACACGTCAATCACCGACAACGCGGCTGGACCGCACGTCGTAGCGATCGACTACGGCATGAAATTGAACATCCCGCGTCACCTGCGACAACTCGGCTGCCAAGTCACCATCGTGCCCGGCTCGGCGACGGCGGAAGAGGTGCTCAGCCACAATCCAGACGGCGTGTTCCTCTCGAACGGGCCGGGCGATCCTCGACCGCTCGATTACGCGATCAACACGATTCGTGGATTGCTCGGCAAGAAGCCGGTCTTCGGGATTTGTCTCGGACATCAACTGCTCGGCCTCGCGCTTTCCGGCGAAATCTACAAGCTGAAGTTTGGACATCGCGGAGCCAATCAGCCGGTCCTGCATCGCGACACCGGCCGCGTCGAGATCACCTCGCAGAATCACGGCTTCGCCCTGCAAGCGGACTCGCTGCCCAAGAGCGTCGAGGTCACGCACATCAACTTGAACGATCAAACGGTCGAAGGCATCCGCTGCAAAGACGTCCCCGCTTTCGGAGTGCAGTATCACCCGGAAGCCTCGGCCGGCCCGCACGACAGCCATTATTTGTTTGCCGAGTTTCGCAAGCTGATGGCGTGAACAATCCAAATCTCAAGGTCCCAATCTCAATGTCCAAGGAATGACCAGAACCAAAATCCCGGAGCCCCCGTTCGTCATCAACCGATGACATTGGGATTTGAGTTTTGGAAATTCTTTGGACATTGAAATTTGGACCTTGGTCATTCCACTCTGAAACCCAGTTTTCGCCAAAAGGATTCTCAAGACATGGCCTCCGAACGCACGTTGATCCTGTTCAAGCCCGACGCCGTCCAACGCCGCTTGTGCGGCGAGTTGCTCAGCCGCATCGAAAACAAAGGGCTGAAAATCGTTGGCCTGAAGATGTTGCAAGTCACTGCTGAACTGTCGAAGAGGCATTACGCCGAGCACGTTTCGAAGCCGTTCTACCCGCTGCTCGAATCGTTCATCATCGCCGGCCCCGTGGTCGCGCTGGCGGTCGAAGGACCAGAAGCGGTCGCGGTCATGCGAACCATGTTGGGACCAACCAACGGACGACAAGCAGCTCCCGGCACGATTCGTGGCGACTACGGAGTCAGCCGCCAAATGAACCTCGTTCACGGCAGCGATAGCGTTGAGGCCGCGCAAAAAGAACTGGCGATCTACTTCAAGCCCGAGGAACTGATCGAGTACCAGCCGACGCTCAACCCGTGGGTTTGCGCGGCGGATGAACTCTCGTAGTCGGAGGACGGGCAATCCGCCGAGGGCGGACCGTTCTACGCCGCACGCGATGCGACTTGTCGGGTGGTTCCGGAAATCCGCAGCCGTGGATTGACTGTCGTTCCAGGCCGTTGAATTGTCGAGAGTTCGGCACGAGCGCGCACGATCGCGGCAGCGGCAATCAGAAACGGGTAGTACTGATAGCTCAGGTACAACACGGTCGTCACCGAGATCGCCAACAAGTGTGCTCCTAGAAAAATTGCGTCGTTGTATTTTCGCAGCGTCCAGAGGGACGTGAGCAGCGTGAGAAAGCCAAGCATCGTCAGGCCCAGTGCGATCCAGCCTTCGATCAGCACGAGGCCGAGATAAAAGACATGGACGGTCTGCCCCATGCCAGCCTTGCTCATCATCACCCTGTAAGTCCCTTCGGTGCCGTAACCCAAAAACATGCACTCGTCGGAATGCTCGAAGGCGACGTTCGCCAAGTGCGCGCGATCGCTGAAGGATGAGTCGGCATTCGACAGCCGAAATTCGACGACGGCATTCAGCTTGTCGACTAGCTCGGCAACGCTGGCTCCGCGATTGAAGACCAACAGTCCCACGACGCTGGCCGCCACCAGCCAGCGCAGCACCCGACCTTTCTCAGGTTCTCGCCAAAAGAAGTAAAACAGCAATCCTGGCACGATCATGATCGCCGACTTCGACACAGTACTGGCGATGCCACCCAGCAAGAGCAGCAACATCAAAATCCGCAGCGACGCTTGCCGGATGTGCGGCAGCAACAGGAAGCAGGGGGTCAACGCCATCGTCAGCGAGTTGCATTGCAACACCAACCCGGCCGCGCGGCTGCTGTCCTTGTAGTCGATGATTTTCTGAGTCGGCAGCGTCGGCATGTAGCCGGTGAATTGGCCGATCGCCACCAGACAACTCAAGCCGCTGGCAATCAGTAACAGGTAGGCGATCCGCTGCGGCGACAGATTCACGAACGCGCACCAGCCGAACGGAACCAGAAAACCCCACAGATAGGCCATCTGAAAGACCGGGATCAGTGAGCCATCCGGATCCAGCATGTGCGACAGCAAATTGATGGGCAGCGCCAACAAAAACGGAATCTGGAACGCGTGCAGTTTCATCGCGTGGCCGAAGTTCAGCAGGATGGCCGGAATCAAAAACAGATCAGCCAACGTCAAGCTCGTTTCGGTGTACTTGATCGCGGGCAACGGCAGACAAAACAGTGCGGCCTGCGCACAAAACGATTGGATTTGCGAAGTGGACGGCAACTGCGACGCCGCAGTCTGAGCGAACTGCGGAGCACGCGGTGAATTGTGTTTGGGGGACGTGAGCATCAAGCCATTCCTGAATTCAGGCCGCTGATCGCATCGCGATTCGAGGACAAGTTGTTGAGGCGATCGTTGCCGACGAGGCACGATCCACGAACTTCGCCAGCACGAACAGCATCCACAACGTCGAGGACAACTCCGTCCGACCGCCGTGATAATCTCGTTCAAGCCGCAGCAGAGTCGCAGAGTTCAGCCAGCCGCACTCACTGACGGATCGCTGCCGAAACGCTTCGTGAACGACACCTCGCAACGGACCGGACAGCCAGGCCCGCATCGGCACCGAGAATCCGTGCTTCGGCCGCTCGAACAGGCGACGCGGCACGAATTGTGCCAGCGCGTCGCGCAGGATCGTTTTCGGGCCGTCGCGGAATTTCGTACGGGTCGTCAGCTCAGCTCCGAACCGAGCGACTCGATGATCGAGCAGAGGGCAGCGAACTTCGAGCGACACACGCATCGAGGCTCGGTCCATTTTCACCTGCAAGTCGTCGGGGATGTAGTACGCCGCGTCGAAGCAGGCCGCCTGTGACAGCGGATCGGCCGGCACGCGAGCGAACAGATCGCGGACGAGTTGCTCCGCCGGATTCTCTCGCGACGACGGAACATCGCAGAGCAATTCGCCGGCCGAGACGATCGACGAACCGCCAATGAACTGTGCGTACAAGCCGGCGGCGTCGCGCGTTTCCAGCAGTTGCTGCAATCGCAATCCCCGCCGCCGGTCGAGCGTCGGCAACAGGCGTCCGAACAACGACCGCGCGACACGCGGCACGCGCTGAGCCAGCAACGCTCGACGGAACCAGTCGTAGCGCGAGTAGCCACCGAAAAACTCATCGCCGCCGTCGCCGCACAGCGCGACGGAAACGTGTTGTTTGACCGCTTCGCACAACAGCATCGAGGGCAATCCGCTGCTGTCGGCATACGGCTGCTCGTAGCAGTCGAGATAATCGTCGATCAATTCCGGCAACCGACTTTCTTCGAGCGGCAAAATCTGGTGACTCAAACCGAGATGCTTCGCGATCTCTGCGGCGAACGGAGACTCGTCGGCCACACCGTCGCGAAACGAAACCGTAAACATCGGCAGATCGCTGCGTCCCGTCGACTTCAGCAACGCCGCGACCAACGACGAGTCGATCCCGCCGCTGAGGAATCCACCGACCGGCACATCGCTGAGCGTGCGGATCGAGACGGCGTCGGACAAGATCGGTTGCAACGCGGCTTGGTTGGCGGAGTCGTGCTGGCCCCAAGCCCACTGCGTCACGTCGAAGAACTTCTGCCGACGGCGAATCTCGCCGCGATGCACGATGACGAACTCGCCGGGACAGACTTGTGTCGTGTCGCGAAAGAACGTGTGCGGCGACGGAAAGTAGCCGAAGTGCAAATACAACGGCAGCGAATTTGGATCAGGTTGCAGTCCGAAGCTGCGAAACGTTCGCAGTTCCGAGCCGAACGCGAGGCCGTCCGGCGTCTCGTGCAAGAACAGCGGCTTCTTGCCGAACCGGTCGCGGACGAGCGTCAGTTCACCGGAACTTAAATCGAGAAACGCGGCGGCAAACATGCCGTTGGCTTGCTCGAAGATCGCTGAGCCAATGCGCTCGAACGCCTCCAGAAAGACTTCGGTGTCGCCGGTCGTGCGCAGTTGGACGTCACGGCAGTGCTTCGCGGTAAGCTCGGCCGAATTGTAAATCTCGCCGTTGAAGATGATCGCCGTGCGGCCGCTGGCACTGAGCATCGGCTGATTCGCGCGCGGGTCGAGATCGCGAATCGCCAGCCGGCGAAAGCCCAGCCAGACGCGCTGGTCGGGGCTTGCCAGATGCCCGTCGGAATCCGGTCCGCGATGCGCGATCGCGTCGGTCATGTCGGCCACGATGCCGCCGGCCCACGGAGCGGGATGTCGCAACGCCAATCCCGCGATACCGCACATCAGGCCGCTCCTTTGAGGGGAGAGCCGATCGACTCAGGATTTTTAAACGCAGAGATCGCAGCGGCTGACGCAGAGTGCGCGGAGATCGGTGACTTCATCCGCACAATCATCCACAGCCCGACCGCGAGATACGGCAACTTGCTGATCGCCAGCGACCACGCGGCTCCGTGCATCCCGAACCTCGGCACGAGCCACCAACAAGCGGCCAGAGAGGCCAATGACGTCGTCGCGATCAGCGGCAGTTGAATCTGAATGAATCGAGCAGCGATCAGCGCGGTCATCATCACTCCGGTCGATGTCGCCACGAGCGTTGCCCACGTGATCGCCACGAAGACATCGGCGTGCTCAGCGTAGTCCGCGTTGAACAGCAGCGTCAGCAGCGGCCGACCGAACAACCCAGCGACGATGACTCCGGCCAGCGCGACCGCCGTGTGCGTGGCCATCAGCCGTCCGAGCAACCTCCGGAAGCCGCGCACATCACCGCTCGCGTGCAGCCGCGCCAGTTGCGCACTGGCCGAGGACTCCAACGACTTCGTCAGCGTGTGCATCGCGTACAGCGGAGCGCACAGCGCTCCGAAGATTCCCAGCTCCGCCTTGCCGCCGAATTGCTCGACGAAGTACCTCGGAAAGTTCGTGTTGAGCGAAACCAACATGCCGGTCGCACCCAGAGGGACGCCGAGCATCGCCAGTCGCCACAGCGGTCCGCGTTCCCACACTGGACGACAGGCCGAAAGCCGATGACCGAAAGTCGATGGCCGTCGATCCAACCTCGAATCATCACCCGCCAACCACAACAAACTCGGCACGTCGTACAACAGGACGGCGGCAAGCCGAGCGATCGCCGACCACGCGCAAGCCCAGACGATGTCATCCAGCAGCACGATCCCGCCACACAGCCCCGCCGCCGACAGCACACTCTGCAACACCATCGACTTCGAGATTCGATCCAGCCGCTCGCGCTGCTGAAACAATCCGTAGAACGTGTTTGATAGCGTCTCGACCGCTTTGCTGAATCCGACCAACAGGATCACTGCCAGCGCCGCGTCGTGATCACCAGAAAACCAACCGGCTCCCCAGCAAGCCAACATCGCTACGACGCACGCGGCGAGTTGCAGACCGAGATAATGTCCGAACTGAAACTCTTTGTTCGCATCCGTCGCTTGCAGTCGCCGCAATTGCAATCCGGCAAACAGAAAGATCGGCGACGTCACCGTGATGCCCAGGACGTACAGACCGACCGTTTCCTGCGAGCACATCTTCGCCAGCACAACCAACACGCCCCACTGGCAGAAGGCGTAGAGCACATTCCCGACCAGCGACCAAACGAAGTTGCTCCGCACCGACAGCGGTGCCGGTCGCCCATCCGTGGTGCGAGAGTCCAGCGTTGGCATGTGAAGATCGGCGGGAAGAGAAATCTGAGGCGGGTGGGAGCAGGTCGATCGCCCCGTTCCCGAGGGAAATGTGGCGACGATGTAGTCCAGCCAGCCAGTTTCGCCAAGACCAGGTCTCCACGAGCCGCGAAGCGAAGCGAACCTGCGGTTTCAGCAACCTCAGCAGCACTTCGATCCCGGTGAACAGCACCCGCCACTTTCCGCTGCCAGATCGAGCGACACAAACATCGTCCCGCTCGGAGCCGCTCCGACTTCGACGTTCGCATTCGGCAGCAACACGAGCTGATCGTGATACGGAGGCTGCGCGAGCATCGCGAACTCGGCCTCACGGACATCGACACGCTCACCGCGAGCCAGTTCTTGCCGGAAGTCAGTCGTCACGCTTTTCCACGGCCCGCGATACACGACCGCGTGGCAGAAATCGCTCGCGGTGGTCGGCTGCGGTTTGAAGGCTCGCACCGTCAGGCTGCGAAATTCGAGCGGCCCGACGGTTGTCCACGGTTCCGATTGCCGTTCGAGAATCTCGACGCCGTGAAACCCCGCCGACTCGAACGCTTCGAGAAACCGGTCTTCGCGAAACGCTCCGCTGATGCAGCCGCTCCACAGTTTCGCGTCCGCTTGCAGTTCGAGCGGCACGTCGTCGCTGCTGACGATGTCGCTGATGACCGCTCGGCCGCCGGGCTTCAGCACGCGGAAGATCTCGGCGAAGAGCTGCCGCCGATCTTCGCTCCGCACCAGATTCAGCACGCAGTTTGAGACCACGACATCGACGGAGTTGTCCGCGATCAAAGGAGCCGACGCTCGCAACGAGTTCGCATGCTCTTCGGCCCGCAACCAATCGCTGCTGGATCGAACCGGATTCTCGGCCAGAATCGTCTCGAAACGTTCGAGATCGAGCCGCAGGTCTTGAATCTTCCCTTTGCGGAACTCGACGTTGTGAAAACCGAGCCGTTCGCCGACGACGCTTTGATACTCGCGAGCCAGATTCAGCATCTCGTCGTTGCAGTCCACGCCGATGACTCGGCCGGAGGCTCCGACGACTTGGGCTGCGATGTAACAGATCTTGCCGCCTCCGGAACCGAGATCGAGCACCGTCTCGCCGGCGCGCACATGTTTCGACGGATCGCCGCAGCCGTAGTCTCGTTCCAAAATCTCCGGCGGGATGATCTCCAAAAACTTCCGGTCGTAGCTGACCGGACAACACAGCGCCGCTTCGGCCTGATTCGCCGCTGCGCTGTACCGCTCACGCACGGCAGACTCGACGTTCAAACCGCCGCAACAAACTTCAGATGACATCAATGGTTCCTTCGAATGACTGGCTGACCGGTGAAACCGCACCATGATTGTGTGGCCGATCGAAAATTGGGAGGGCACCCACGCTCTGGTTGGCGTCGGCGAACGGGACCGCTACAAGAACTCTGATTTCCAACCTGTCCTCGGAAGGAGCAACTTCATGCGCTGGCAATCGTGGCTCATCGTGATTGGTCTCGTTCTCGGAGTTGGCGTTGAATCGAAGGCTCAAGAACCTCCGAAACCGGAACAGCAGTTTCTGGCATTCATCAAGTCGCAAGGGGCCGCGCTACGGGCGAATGATCGGCCGCCGGCCGACGTGAACGAGTGGCAGCAGCGGCGCACGAAGCTCCGCGAGAACCTCTTGAAAGCCTGGGGGGGATTTCCCGAGACGGCGTGCGAGCTCGCGCCAAGAAAACTTGGTGAGATTCAGCGCGACGGCTATCGCATCGAAAAACTCGTCTTCCAAACTCGAACTGGCGTGTGGATGGCGGCGAATGCTTACGTTCCCGACAAAGCCAAGACTGAGAAGGTGCCGGCGATTTTGCATGTCCACGGACACTGGGCCGGAGCGAAACAAGATCGCGTCGTGCAGTCGCGCTGCATCGGCTCGGTGAAGCACGGCTTCTTCGTGCTGGTTGTCGATGCGTTCGGAGCCGGCGAGCGAGGTCTCGGCAAGAAGCTCGGCGAGTATCACGGCGAGATGACCGGCGCGACGCTGTTCCCGATCGGCCTGCCGCTCTCCGGCTTGCAGGTCTATGAAAACATGCGCGCGGTCGATTACTTGCAGACTCGGCCGGAAGTGGATGGCAAGCACATCGGCATCACCGGAGCCAGCGGCGGCGGCAATCAATCGATGTACGCCGGCGCGTTCGACGAGCGATTCGGCTGCGTGATCCCGACTTGTTCAGTCGGCACCTACGACTCGTACCTCGGAGCCGCCTGCTGCATGTGCGAGGTCGTCCCCGGTGCTGTGCGATTCACCGAAGAGGGGGACGTGCTCGGCCTCGCCGCCGGTCGCGGGGCGATGATCACCAGTGCGACTCGCGACGCCTTCCAGTTCTCGGTCGGCGAAGCGAAGAAGACGTTCACGCGAGTCGAGTCGGTCGCGAAGTTGCTCGGCAAACCGGACGGAGTCAAACACACGATCATCGAATCGGGACACGACTACAACCAGGCGATGCGTGAGGCCATGTACGGCTGGATGACGCGGCACCTCAAAGGAACCGGCGATGGCTCACCGCTGCCCGATCCTGAAATTAAAACCGAAGAACCCGAATCGCTGCGCTGCTTCCCCGGCGACTCGCGACCGGATGACTACCTGACGATCCCGCGATTTGCCGGGGCCGAGAGTCGCCGACTCTTGGAGAACCGAAAGACTCCCGACAGCCTCGATGCTTGGACGGCCGAAAAGGCGGCGAGGCTCAAGGCCCTCGACGCGGTGCTTGGCGGAGCAACTCCAAGAGCAATCAAGACGACGAGCGGCCCTGAACTCACGGAAGGCGAGACGGTGACTCTGAGCTTTGAAAGTGAGCCAGGCATCGGCCTCTTGGTCAAACTGCGCGGCTTGCCGGAGGAGTCCCCACCGAAGATCAAACGATTGGCTGTGCTGCTGGACCTCGAACAGAGTTCAGACAAGACGCTGGGCAGCGATCTTGCGAACAAGTTGCTCGCCGATGGCTGGGCCGTCGCCGTCTCCGAATTGCGAGCCACCGGTCGGTTGGCGCTGCCGAGCGACAAGATCGGCAACGCTCCCGATCACAATTCGGCCGAGTGGTCACTGTGGATCGGCCGCCCGCTGCTTGGCCAATGGACGTGGGATGTTCGCCGTACGCTCGATGTACTCTCGACTCGGCTCGCGAAGCTCCCGACCGATGTCATGCTGGTCGGCAACGGCACTGCCGGCCCGGTCGCGCTGTGTGCCGCCGCGCTCGACGAACGCATCACGCATGCAGTGACGGTCAACTCGCTGGCCAGTTACGTCACCGACGAACCGTACCGTAATCAGCGTCTCGGCCTGATGATCCCCGGCATCCTGCGCGACGTCGGCGACATCTCGCACATCGCCGCACTGATTGCTCCGCGCAAGGTCACGATTTCTGGCGGAGTCAGTGCCGGTGGAAAGACAATTCACGGCGACGATCTGGCGAAGGAGTTTCGATTCACTCGCGAGGCGTACTCGCTGAATGGAGCGACAAAGCAATTCCAAGTCATCCCAGACGGAAACTTCTTTGATCGGGGCACAGCACGCTGATCACAGCGCCGCGTCCCACAGCTTGCGGTCCTTCAGCATGATCTGACGTAGCAGTGGCAGCGGCGGTGAGCCATGGTGCAGCATCGTGTCGTGAAACTTCTGGAGCGAGTACGCCGTCCCTTCTTGCTGCTGCCAGTCGCGGCGGAGTTTCAGGATCATCAGCTTGCCCAGCGTGTAGTGCAGATAGCCGGGATCGTAGGTGCCGCGCACCGCCTCTTGCCGAGCGGGTTGTTCCAGGTAGTAGCAGTTGTCTTGGAAGAATTTGGTCGCCTCATCAACGGTCATGTCGTCGCAGTGCATCTTGATCGAACAGCACAAGCGGCAGATCCGCAGCAGTGCTTCGTCGGATTGAGCAAGCCGATACTTTGCCGTCCGCAAGCGGTCGCCGGTGCCGGGGAAACCTTCGTCGAGCAGCATCTGCTCCGTGTAGTGTGCCCAGCCTTCGACGAAGGCGTAGCTTGAGAAACACTTTCGAGACCGACTTAGCGGCGAGGCGTTGAAGTGCAGATGTTGCTGATAGTGGCCGGGATACGCCTCGTGGATCGAAACGACATCGGTCGTGTAAAAGTTGAACGCGGTGAGCCATTCGTTCTTCTGAGTCGCGGTCCACGCGGCATCGACCGGGGTGACGTAGTAAAACGCCTCGGTCGAACCTTTTTCGAACGGGCCGGGGGCGTCCATCGACGCGAAGCTGGTGGCGCGGCGGAAGGGCGGCGTCTCGTCAACTTTGCAGCGAACGTCGGAGGGCATCGACGCGAGTTTCTTGTCGATGACGAACTGCCGGATGGCTTCGAGGCCACGAGCCGTGTCGGGAATCAAGCTCTCGGCGGTCGGGTGATCTTCCTGAATCGCAGTGAAGACCTCGATGGCCGGCTTTGTTGGATTGATC